>CAIRYE010000083.1 GCA_903882765.1 uncultured Anaerolineae bacterium | reverse complement strand
TGAGCGACGTGACCAACAACCCTGCCCATCCCGCCATTGCCACAGGTGAAATGTACACATCGACCCCCGAACTGATGGCGGGTTGACCGGTAAAAAAGTACTTCAGCCAGTAAAAAAACGCTCCCGAATCGCCAAAAGAGGCTGGCTCCGGTAAAAATTTTTGAAAGATGGCAAACTTGGAAAATAAATAGATCAGGGAATTCCCCTCAATAAAACCACCAGGCACACTTTGAATCGCCCCAAGGGTTGAAATCGAGAGCCCGTATAAAACGATAGGGATCGAGATGATCAGCCCAGCTAGAGGGCCTGCGATCCCCACATCAAAAACAACCCGCTTATTTCGTGGAATATCCTTCCAAATGATCACCGCGCCCATGGTTCCGAGCAAGGTCGGAAAAGGTAAAAAATAAGGTAAGGTAGAACGGGTATTGTGGAATTTAGCGGCGAAATAATGTCCAAACTCATGAGCTAGTAAGATTCCAAGCAAGCTAAAAGCAAAAGGAAAACCTCCATGCAGCAAGGAAAGCCAAAGCATTTGGGTCTGATCCGTGATACCGGCGAGAAATTGCGGCTCGGTGTACCCCATACCGGTATAGATAACGCTTATGGCCGTCACAAAAAACAACACCCCGTTTACCCATGGCTTGCCGGTAGATTGCTGAGGCAAACTTTGGATGATCAGAATAATGATATTTCCATCCGGTTCACGGCGTAAAAGCGGGGTAAAACCAAGCGGCATTAACTGATCACAGAGTGCTTCATGCGCGATATCAGAAGGTTGGATCAAATTTCCCCTGTAACGCAGCAAATACCCCGAGTTTATGTCTCCAACCGTGATGTCACTGATTCGGAAAACTCGTTGGATGGCGTCGGTAAAGACTTGCTGATCTAAAATTTCCATAAAGTAGGTTCTTATTTGCCTGTATCTTAGCGGGAGTGCATGGGAGTCGAACCCACCCTGGACCGCAACGCGACCCAATGCCGATTTTGAAGAACGGAAAGCCCACCGGGACTTTTGCACTCCCATTGAAAAGCTAAACTAAATCTTACATCATTTTAACCAAACTGCCGTTTGATTTCTCCAAAATTGGAGGAAACGGGATACGTACAGATCGAGAAAGTTGAATTTATTTCAATTATTCTCAATGATCTTTTTGAGGCGAAGCGAACCTTCAATGGCATCCATGGGGATCAATCCGCATTCTATTCATCTCTGTTCCATTAACCACTGTTTGATCCATCAAGGTAAAATAAAATTACGCAATAGGAATTTTTGGAGGATAAATGGAATATCGAGCATTAGGTAGAACTGGATGGAAGGTATCCACAGTGTCTTTTGGGGCATGGGCCATCGGAGGCGCATGGGGTAGTGTAGATGATCGGGACTCCCTCGCCGCCTTGCATAAAGCGATCGACAATGGTGTTAATTTTATTGATACCGCTGATGTTTACGGGGATGGCAGGTCTGAAAAGCTGATCGCCAACCTGATCAAGGAACGCAAGGAAGAGATCATCGTCGCTACCAAAGCCGGCCGCCGATTGGACCCACATACCGCTGCTGGCTATTCCGCAAAAAACTTGCGATCCTTCGTGGAACGCAGCCTGAAAAATTTGGACGTGGAAGCGATCGACCTGCTACAGCTCCATTGCCCGCCAACCGAGGTCTACTATATGCCCGAGACGTTTGGCGCACTGGATGACTTGGTAGCGGACGGAAAGCTAAAATTTTATGGTGTTAGCGTGGAAAAAGTGGAGGAAGCCCTAAAAGCCATTGAATACCCCCATGTTCAATCCATTCAGATCATTTACAACATCTTCCGCCAAAGACCTGCCGACCTCTTTTTTGCCGAAGCCAAGAGCAAAAAAGTTGGCATTCTTGCAAGGGTTCCGTTATCCAGCGGAATGCTCACCGGCAAGCTCTCCTCCGCCTCCACCTTTCAAAGCGATGACCACCGCCTTTTCAACCGCCACGGCGAAGCCTTTGACCGCGGCGAGACCTTCTCAGGGGTAGATTACGAAACTGGTTTAACGGCTGTCGAAGAACTCCGCGATCTGCTTCCCCCAAATTGGAGCATGACCCAGCTTGCTTTACGTTGGATCTTGATGGACAACGCCGTAACCTGTACCATCCCCGGCGCGAAAAATCCAACCCAGGCTCAACAAAATTGCTCAACGGCCGATCTACCCGCCCTCAACCCAGCGACAATGGAAAAGATCAGGTCGATCTACGAAAATCGTATTAAAAGCCTCGTTCACCATTACTGGTAAAAATTAGAAGGAAGCATGATGAGCAATAAAATTCTCAACTGGGGTCTACTCTCTACCGCGCATATCAATGCCGCGATCATTCCACCCTTAAAAAAATCAGACAATAGTAAATTGCTTGGCGTTGCAAGCCGAGATAGCGCGAAAGCCCGGGAGTATGCCGAAAGCTGGCAAATTCCAAAATATTATGGTTCCTATGAGGATCTTATCAACGATCCCGAGATCGACGTTATATACAATTCATTACCAAATCTGCTGCACAAAGAATGGACCATCAAAGCACTCAATGCCGGCAAGCATGTGCTCTGCGAAAAGCCCATTGCCCTAACCGTGGCAGAAGTAGACGAAATGATCGAGGCAAGCCAGCGGAACAACCGTGTGCTGACCGAAGCCTTTATGTATCGCCATCATCCCCAAACGCTAAAAGTTAAGGAACTTGTCAACAATGGCGCTATCGGCAATCTTCAGTTCCTGCGTGGGTCCTTTACCTTTACCATCTCAAAAGAATATGATGTCCGTTTGAATAAAGAATTAGGCGGGGGCAGTGTGTGGGACGTTGGATGTTACCCGGTAAGTTTTTTTCGAACCATCACCGGCGTGGAGCCGATCGAGGTTTTTGGCCAAGGCATCCCGCCAACGAATGGGGTGGATGAACGGTTCTACGGGCAGCTAAAATTCCCGAATGATGTTTACTGCCAATTTGACAGCGGCTTCCGCTCCCCTTTTAGAACCCGCATAGAAATTGTTGGCGACAAAGGAAGCATTGAGCTTCAATCTCCATTTAAACCCGGGGAAGGCTCTGAAATTATTCTTACAAAAAACGATGCAATTGAGAAAATCACATTCGGGACAATTGATCTTTATGCCGGCGAAATTGCTGATATTAACAACGCCATCTTATTTGGCACTCCGACATTAGTGAGCCTTGCCGATTCACGCGCCAACACCCACGTCATAAATTGCCTTTACCGATCCGCCGAAAAAGGTCTACCAACTTCAACTATTTGAGATTATTGTCCGTTAATAAAGAGTGATTTAAACAAAATATCCTTCACTTTTGTGAAGGATATTTATTTTGGTCGGGGCGAAAGGATTTGAACCTTCGGCCTCTTGCACCCCATGCAAGCGCGCTAGCCGGGCTGCGCCACGCCCCGAGTAAACCAACGGCAGGCCATACCGCTGCGGAGTTTTCCGCGAGCGATATTATAGTCGTTTATCTCGTTTTCCGCAACCAAATTCATTCTAAATTAGCTTAACCAATTTTTCCGACTCCTCAATCTCCATGATCTCAATCTTCCCTGAAGAAAGATCCATAGCCTGTTTCACAAACCCTGCCAAGTATTCTCTCTGCATCTCAAACGTAATGGTCACATCCGCGAGAAATTCTTCTGAAACAATAAAGCCTGCATTTTTTTGGATCAATAGCTTCATTCGATCGAACAAAGGATAAGCCAAGCTAATGCTACTAACAACAACGGCTACCCGGTCAGCTTTAATTACCTTTTTTAATACTTCTTGCGTGGCATCCGTATAGGCTTTTACCAAACCGCCTGTACCCAATAACGTGCCACCAAAATAACGGGTGACAACCACTACCAGATCCCCCAAGCCGCTTCCTCGTAACACCGTTAGCACAGGCATCCCAGCCGTACCGCTCGGTTCCCCATCATCCGAACAGTAATCAGTGACATTCTTTCCCCCGCCAAGGATGTAAGCTTGGACATTGTGGCTGGCATCGGGAAACTCGAGTTTGACATGCTTGATGAAGGCGCGGGCTTCGTCGGAATTTCTAACAGGGGAAAGAGATGAAATAAAGCGGGATTTGTTGTGTTCCACTTCAGCACGGACTGGTTCGAACGGAATTGCGTAAATGGGAGGCATAACGATATTTTAAATCAAAAACCTGTCGGAGTGACAGGTTCTTTGTGCCGAGGGAGAGAATTGAACTCTCGACCGAGCGATTATGAGCCGCTTGCTCTGCCGCTGAGCTACCTCGGCGTAACGTACTTCCTCATAAGAGGCGAAAAGTATTTTATCCCCCACATCGATTTTTGTCAAACTTTATATAGTTTTTTCGTCCCTAGCATAACCACTTCCGAATTGAAGTGATTTTGTTTGCCTAAATGCCCATAACAACAACCAAATATTCAAAATCAAACCGCGAATACCTGAAAGTAATTTTAGGAAATTTATTTGTACGCTATTAGTGTTTAATAAAAATGTGACGACAGGAAGGAAGAAAATCAACAACATGATAATGATTGGAAAAATCAGCCAAAACTTGAATTCCCGATCAGCCATTGTTTTGTTTGTAACAAAAATAATTAGAAGCGGATAAAAAACCAACCCTTGTGAAAAATGAGCATGCCAAGTAACCAACATAGTTGCGACAAAAATCGATAGATACCTCATCGCAATTACCGTGGGCGTTTCCAGCGTTAGCTTCCGGAGAATCAAATAAAGTATTGTTAAGGTCGCGGCAACTCCAACAACGAGAAAATATGTTCCTAATGATGTGTGGGTAAAATTATTGATGTGCATCGACAACATTCGCCAGTTCATCATCACTAACGGATTTGCCGCTGACCTACCAGCTGACGAGCCTATCAATATCTTGTACCAACCCAATGCACCTTCCACGCCGCCCAACAAAAAAGAGCCAGTAATCAGTATTCCTGAATTGACCGCGAAACCGATCAATACTCTAAATTCCTTCGTAAAAAGCAAGAAAGGCAAAACCAAAATCAGTGTCTGCGGTTTTAGCAACAACCCAGCCAGCCAAATCCCTGCAAAGATGGGGCGTTTTTTTATGAGGTTTCGAACAAATTCCCCTGCAAAGATACCAAGCCAGATATTTAATTGACCATATGATAAATTCAAAAAAACAGGTACCGAAACCAATAAGACAGCCATCATTGGGATTTGTATCTTTTCGCTTATGGTTTGCCTAATAAAAAAACGTAGATACAACACCAATGCAATGGCGTTGATCGCCACCCAAACAATGTAGCTCGTTTTCAGGCTAAGTTTGGATAATAACGCAAACGGTAGAGCAAATATCGATAAGTAAGGAAAGGGGATGATCTGAAAATAGTCTGAATTCTTGATTGGCCTAGGATAAATTGCAGACTGGTGTTCTTCCAATATTTTAAGGTCATAAATCTTGGCAAATCCTTCGTCGTTTATGATCTCACCCGTAGACCAATAAGCGCAATAATCGATGGCAGTATTTCCGCAAAAATTTCCCTTGATGAGATCTAGCCCTGTTGTAAAAATATAAAACCCGAACAAGAACGCAAAACCAAGAAACCACAACATATTACTCAGTTTCTTTTTGTTGTCCGCTTCCATCATTCCTCTCCACCGCTCACTGGGGGAAATAATGCTATCTCATCTCCATCTAAGATCAACTGACTTTTCGGAGCATATTCCTTATTCACCGCCACTAAAACCGAGCCAAGCGATGACTCCAGCATTGGCTTGATCCGCACCACTTCATCTAACAAATCCTTCACGGTTGGGTTAGGTGATTCAAGGTCAATTTCCAATTTATCCGACCCAGCTTTCATTTTCAGGGTGGCGAACAGCAGTATTTTGATT
>CAIRYE010000082.1 GCA_903882765.1 uncultured Anaerolineae bacterium | reverse complement strand
TTCGTATCCCCTTCAATAGAGACGTGGTTATCATCGTACAAGTAGATCATTTTGCCAAGTTTTAGGTGGCCAGCTAACGATGCCGCTTCGGAGGCGATCCCTTCCATCAAGTCGCCATCAGTGACGATAGCGAAAGTAAAATGGTTGACGATCGGGAATCCAGGTTCGTTGAACTCAGCCGCTAAATGCTCCTCCGCGATGGCCATGCCAACGCCATTGGCAAATCCTTGCCCAAGCGGCCCGGTGGTGGTCTCCACACCTGGTGTATGGCCCGATTCAGGATGTCCGGGGGTTTTCGAGCCCCATTGTCGAAAATTCTTTAGGTCTTCTATCGAAAGGTCGTACCCGCTAAGATGCAGAAGGGAGTAAAGCAAAGCGGATCCATGCCCGCCGGAAAGGATAAAACGGTCGCGATTGATCCATTTTGGATTGCGCGGGTTGTGTCGTAAATGGTTTGCCCAGATGGTGTAAGCCATCGCAGCCGCTCCCATTGGCAGCCCCGGATGCCCGCTATTGGCTCTCTGAACAGCATCAGCGGATAAAAAACGGATGGTGTTGACACATTTTTCTACTAATTCGTTGGTCATAATTACCTCAATTTTGAGTGGTTAATTGAAAAAGTTTAAATCAAATAATTTTACCACGCGGCCTATCTCCGCTTGGTAGGTCATTAGCTTATATTTTTATGGTTTAGCTGAGAAAATTAATACTTTTCGAGAAGGGTTTCCACCGGCAGTACGATCTGCCCTTCATCCGCGTCGCCTACCGATATTAGCTTGCTAGACCCTTCGCCCGCACGTAATGCAACCAATCCCGCCGCCATCGCATCCAACTCTTCAGGTGTGTAAATGAGCTCAGTAGGCATGATGCCGCGCAACAATTTATGGCGGGTCACTTCCTCAAAGAACTCCATCGGATCATTGATGCTCAGCCCTTCTTCATAGAGGATCAATTGACGTTGGATCCGTCCTTCGATGGAAAGTTTAGGCAGTAATTGCGATGCGGCCAGTACGATGAAGCCTGAGTGAGAATGTGTTTCAAGGATTTGCAATGTTGATGTGGCGTGAGGAAATTTATCAAAACCGAGATCCATCAATTTCTTATAAACCTCGAAACCGCTCTGTACCCAGTTGCTGCACAGCTCTTTTTTCGAGGGCGTCATCAACACATTGATGCCGCGCTCCTTCAATTTGTACTCAGCCAACCGCATATCCTGATTTCGGCCAGAAAAATGCAGCGGCTTTAGCGTCTCGCGGATTTCGGCTTGGCGAACCAACCCCGTATTCGGCGTGTATGGCGAATTTATTGCCACAACCGCCTCAGGTTTGCTTGAGGCGATCGCGATCAACTCATCCATATCCACATTGCTGAGTGTAACTAACTTACCGACTTGGCTAAAGATCGCGCAAGTAAACGGCTTTTTGCTTCCGGATGGTTCAATGCCAATGAAAAAAGGGTTTGTAAAAGTCATAAGGTTATATAGATATATTATAGCGATTTAATCAAAAAACAAGATTATTATTAATAGCTAGGAAAACCAATTTTGAAAAAACATACTCTCCTCCTCTTTTTTGCTCTGCTCGGTCTGGTATGGATCGTTTTATCACGGGTTCCCGATAATTTTGCCGCAGTTCAAGCCATACGATCTCCTCGTGTAGGCTTTTTCGCCCCAACTTTCTCTCGCGTTTCGTTGGAGAATGAAACACTCTCAGATGAATCATTCGCCGGCAAAGCCATCGTCCTCAACTTCTGGGCATCGTGGTGTCCCCCCTGTCGCGCCGAAATGCCCACCCTGCAGAAGATGTCAGCCAAGTACAAAGACCAAGGGGTTCTGATCCTAGGGGTAAATTCAACCAGCCAAGATTCCCTGGAAAAGGCACTGGAGTTTATTTCCACGAACGGCATAACATTCGCCAACATCAAGGATGAGAACGGCGATATCGCTCGAGCGTACCAGATCAACTCGCTTCCTACCACCTTCTTCATCGCCCCCAACGGGAAGATTGTCGAGATGATC
>CAIRYE010000081.1 GCA_903882765.1 uncultured Anaerolineae bacterium | reverse complement strand
GGAATGGCCATCATTTACTTTTTGCAGAGTGATGTGGTCGATACGCTTCTCAAGAATAATGTACGAGTGGTGCTCCTTACCGATGATGAGATCGTCAGCCATATCGCCAGCCAATTTAAGAAGAATGGCCTGATCATCGATGGCCTTAAACTGGGTCAAGCGAACCAATACTATAAAAATGTTGAGAATCGTACGCAATGGCTGCTCGGTTATCTAAGACGGGTTGGCGGAAGCTGGCGGGTAAATAACGAGGCGCAGGATAGCCATATCTATGAAGTATGGAAGGAGAACTCCAACAAATTCCGGTTTGGAGTGCTAGTTCCGGCGTATTTGGCAACCCTACTGCTGCGTTCTAGCAGCGCCGCCCGCAAATGGTTGGTCAAGGCTCAATCGAAATTTATTCCAGGGTTGTACTCAGACCTATTTGAAAAATATAAACCCGACTTGGTGATCGCCTCCACTCCCGGCTGGAGGATAGATCGTTATTTGCTGCGCGAGGCTGCTCAGCAAAACATCGAGACGATGACCATGATCGTTGGCTGGGATAATCCATCCAGTTATGCTATCCCCGGAGCGAGCGTGCAGTGGGCAAACTGCTGGAGCGCGGAGCAGAAGCGGGAATTGGTTGAAGGCTCTGATTGGCAGGCCGATCGGGTTCACATTGGCGGCATCCCTTCGTATGATGGGTATTTTCAGAAGAAGTGGTTGATGTCAAAAGAATCTTATTTTGATCTGCACGGCTTAGATAAAAATAAAAAACTGATCTCTTACGCCTGTAGTTTTGTACACTTTGCGCCCAATTATCCCAACATTGAAGCTATCGCCGAGTTGATCGCGAGCGGCCTGCTAAGCGCGGAGTGCCAGTTGCTGATCCGCCTACACCCGAGTCATTTTCAAGACCAGCCGAGGATCTTTGCCGAAGAACGAGAACGAATATTCGCGCTTGAAAGCAAGTACCCTTTCATCCATGTAGTGCGACCAAAAGCATTAGGCGGCTCCTTAGGGTATTATGGCGGCGAGGATATGGATGAAAAATCATCGATGATGGCGCATTCTGATATTTTTGTGACTGTCTATTCAACGATGGTGGTTGAAACAGCCGTCCACGATACGCCCATCATCGCAGCGGTCATTGATGTACCAGGTGGTTGGAATGTTCCCGGAAAATACTCGCTAGCGCTAAAAGATATTGGCGATTGGCCCACACACCAACGTTTTCGATGGGCAAAAGCGGGCAGGGTAGCCGCGAACGCCGCCCAGTTGCGAGAGGCGATCAACTCATACCTCTTGGATCCATCTTTGGATCAAAAGGAAAGGCAGGAGTTCATTCGCAACGAGATCACCTACACGGACGCGACGGCAGGGGCTCGCACAGGACAGTTTATTTTGGATGTTCTCAACAAACAAAAGTAATCACGAAATACTTGGAGCAAAGTATGGCAAAAGCGATCGTTCAATTTCCAAAAGGCTTTTTGTGGGGCACAGCTACCGCCGCGCATCAGGTGGAAGGCAATAACACCAATAATAACTGGTCGGCATGGGAGAAAGAACCCGGCCGGATCATGCATGGACAGTCTGCTGGTGTGGCTTGTGATTGGTGGGGCGGGCGATGGAAGGAAGATCTGGATAGGGCAGCCGAGACTGGTCAGAACGCGCACCGATTCTCGGTAGAGTGGAGCCGCATTCAGCCTGAACCCGGCAAATGGGACGAGAACGCCATCGAACGCTACCGTACGATCCTCCGCGGCATGCACGACCGCAACCTACGCCCTATGGTAACCCTGCATCATTTCACTGATCCGCTCTGGTTGGTAGAAATGGGCGGATGGGAAAACCCCGAAACCCCAGCATTCTTTGCCAAATATGTTGAAAAGGTCGTGGCATCCCTCAAGGAATATGTTACCGAATGGGTGACGATCAACGAGCCGAATGTGTACTCCTATTCCGGCTATGTTAGCGGTGATTTCCCACCTGGGAAAAAAGATATGGGTACCGCCTTCAGTGTAATGGTGAATTTGGTGAAAGGTCATGCGCTGGCTTATCACGGCATACACAACGTTCAGCCTGAAGCGAAAGTTGGGTTAGCCATCAACTATCGTTCTTTTTACCCCGCCTCAAAATCACCACTCGACATATTTGTCGCCAAAACCCAATCCGCTATTTTCAACGACCTCTTTCCAAAAGCGGCGGTGGATGGCAAAGTACGTTTTCTTTTCAAGACCGTTACCATTCCTGAGGCAAAGAACACGCAGGATTTTATTGGCCTCAATTACTACACTCGCGATATGGTCTCTTTTGACATTACCAAGCCAAACACCTTGTTTGGCCGCAGTTTTTACCGCCCAGAAGCCGAATTAAGCTCCACCGGGTTTATCGCCAACGAACCAGATGGTTTTACCGAAGCGATCAAATGGGCAAACCGCTTTGGGTATCCTATTTACATTACCGAGAATGGTGTGGAAGATGAAAAGGACACCCTGCGCCCCAAATATCTGGCTTATCATATTCACAAACTTTGGCATATGGTCAACTTCAATTCAAATATCAAGGGCTATTTTCATTGGTCGTTGGTAGATAATTTTGAGTGGGAACGTGGATGGACACAACGATTTGGCCTGTGGGGCTTAGATACCGAAACTCAGCAGCGAATTCGCCGCGGTTCCGTCGATTTTTATGCTGAGATCTGCCGCCAAAATGGTTTATCTTCCGAAATGATCGAGAAATACTGCCCCGACGCGATTCAAAATATCTTTCCTGATTAACTTTGTTTTTCCGCGTCGTATAATATTAATAAACAAGAAGCATAATGCAGTACTACAAAGCGAGGTGCTTTATGAAAAAACAGAACTTGGTTATCCCTATCGTTCTGATCGCGATCCTAACAGCTTGTTCAGCCCAAAACGCTGCGCCAACATTTGATTCCGCGAGCATACAAACCGCCGCCGTTGAAACCATCATCGCGGAGATCACTATAACCGCTGAATATTTAGCGACCGAGAACGCCCCAACGGCAACCGAGGCTTTCACCGCTACTCCGAGCTATACAGCCACCCCCGAGATCACCACAACCCCCGCTCCATGCGCTGATTCCGCTTGGGTGCAAGATGTAACCATCCCTGATGGCAGTCTACTAAAACCTGGTGAGAAATTCACAAAAACCTGGAAGATCAAGAACACCGGTTCCTGTACTTGGGTTGATGGCTATTATTTGATCTATGGCTACGGCGAAAAATTAGGTGGAGCGACAGTCGCTATACCGGGCGGGGTTGCCCCCGAGACCGAGATCGAAGTATCCATCGACCTGACCGCGCCAAGCAAAACCGGTAACTACTTCAGCTGGTGGCGTCTTAAGAACGAATGGGGTATTCCCTTTGGCCAATTCTTTGGGGTGACCTTTACCGTTCAATGATAGTTGGTACTCTGCAGGAAAAGATCAAACATAAAGCCCGCCAGTTAGGTTTCACGCTGGCGGGCATTACTTCGCCTGGTTTAGCACAGTCCTTTCCCCAGTTTCAGGAGTGGATAGATGCCGGGAAACACGCGGGGATGGAGTACTTGGCAAGACCAGAAGCGCTTGAGCGGCGACGGGATAGCACTCTGATCCTACCGGGGGCAAAATCAGTGATTGTACTGGGCTACCCCTATTATGCCCAGCTCCTTGATGAAAAACTGGAAGAAGAAGATGAAAACGGCAGAATTGCTTCGTATGCCTGGGGAAAAGATTATCACGATGTGATCCCTGAAAAACTGAAAGTACTGGTTGAGTTTATTCAACAGAACACTGATGAACTGTTGGAATTCAAGATCTATACAGATACAGGCCCGATCCTGGAAAAAGAATTGGCTGTAAGGGCAGGTCTTGGTTGGATCGGAAAAAACTCTTGTTTGGTCAATCCATTTCACGGTTCCTACTTCTTCCTAAGCGAGATATTTATCAACCTTGATCTGCTTGAACCTGTTGAAATGATCAGCGATCATTGCGGAAGCTGCCACCGTTGTGTGGATGCCTGCCCGACTCACTGTATTGAACCAAACCGAACGATCGATGCCGTCCGGTGCATTTCGTACCAGACCATTGAGAACAAGTTTGGGATGGATGAGTATGTTGGTGAGCAGGCAGGAAGTTGGGTGTTCGGTTGTGATCGTTGTCAGCAGGTTTGCCCTTGGAACCTCAGGTTTTCGAATACTACCGCAGCGGCGGACCTTTGTGTCCCACAAAATTCTGGGCGAATTAATTTATTATCTGAGCTCAATATCACAGCGATTGAGTTCAATAAGCGATTTAAAGACAGCCCCATAAAGAGGGCAAAACGACGAGGCTATCTTCGGAACATCATCAATGCGCTTGCCAACACAGGAACGCTCAAAACCATCGAGGAACTTGAGGCTCTGCGTGATCATGATGAAGAATTGGTACGTTTCACTGCTGAAAAAGCGATCCAGAGGATCAGAAAAAGGATGGTTTTGGAATGAAAAAAATACTGATCGCTACCTCTAACAAGGGAAAAGTAGAAGAATTCAAAGCTTTGCTGGCCGGTTGTGACCTTGAACTGGTAACGCCAACAGATATTGGACTCTCCTTGGAAGTGGAAGAGGATGGTACGACTTACAAAGAGAACGCTGGCAAGAAAGCCGTAGCCTATAGTTTGGCTAGCGGATTGATCTCGATCGCGGATGACTCTGGATTGGAAGTAGATGTATTGGATGGCGCGCCGGGGTTGTATTCAGCCAGGTTCTCGCCGAAAAAAGGGGCTACCGACGCTGACCGGAGGCAGTACCTTCTAGACAAATGCGCCGGAAAACCAAAACCTTGGAAAGCGCTTTTTCACGCAACGGTGGCTATAGGTTACCCTGATGGCAGGCTGGTTTTCACTGAGGGGAAATGTTACGGTGAGATCCAAACTGCGGAGAAGGGTGATGGCGGGTTTGGCTATGACCCCATCTTTGCCATTCCGGAATTATCCCGAACAATGGCGGAACTTTCGATGTCCGAAAAAAATGAGATCAGTCACCGTGCGCTCGCTGTCAAAAAAGCGATTCCATACCTAATTGGGTGAGGTTAATAATCCTGGCGTGTAGTTGATCTTTTCAAGAAAATTGCGTATCAGGGTGGTGACCTGATCGGGTTGCTCGAGCAAGACCATATGGCCGATACCATCTAGGATGTGACACTGTGAGCCTTTGATCCGTTTGTTCAGCTGAAGGGAGTGTCCGAAGGATATCATGCGATCGTTTGAACCGCTGATAATGAGGGTGGGCAAGTTGATCTTTTCAATTTTGGAGGCGAGATCAAAATGCGAACAAGCGAAAAAATCATTGTACAGAACGGTGGGGCGGGTTAAAAGAAGCCTTTGTTGGGCGAGTTCCTTGACTCTCGGCGAGATGTTTTCACTAAAGGAAAGCTCGATCACTTTTTGAACAAACCTCCCAAAAGACGCTTTACTATCGTAGGTCAATAAAAATTCGGGAGAAACCTTAATATTGGCAGCGGTGCTTAGCAAACCGATGCCTAGCAACCTTTTAGGAGAGTGTACCGCTAGCCATAAAGCGATAGCCCCACCCATAGAATGACCAATAACCACCGCTCGCCCGATTTTTTGAG
>CAIRYE010000080.1 GCA_903882765.1 uncultured Anaerolineae bacterium | reverse complement strand
TGGGGGTGATTTCTCTTTTTTGGTAGAACACAAGCAAGGTGCTGCCATATTTTCGTTGGTCGTATTCTTCAAAATGCTTCAATTCAAGGTTGGAGTATTCGATCGGATGGATCTGAACAATGATATCGCCATCTTCATTCAGCCAATCGGGGTTGTTGTCCACGATCTCCATTCCTTTCTTCCACATATCCAAATATTGCGGCGGGGCGATGTAAATAAAGGTGAATTGCCGATTCGGTTTTTCCGCGAGCATTGTGAATGCGTCTCCACGGATGACCTGCGCTTGTTGTTGGCATTGGCAGTTTGCCAGATTATCTTTGATCGTTTCGATCGGTAGGCGGTTTAGATCGCAAAACCGCACGAAATTTGCGCCGCGGCTGAGGGCTTCGATGCCAATAGCGCCAGTGCCGCCAAACACATCCCACCATGTGGAATCCACCACATCGTGGGCGATGATATCGAACAGTGATTCTTTAACGCGGTCAGTGACAGGGCGGGTGGTATCTCCTGGAACTGTTTTTAACTTTCTGCCTTTAAATTTGCCGGCGATGACTCTTAGCATTTTATGTCTTTCCTATGGCTTGATTTTGGGGTTCGAGCAGATAAGAACTAAAGATATTGCCTACCTTCATCATCATAAGCTCGTATATCCAAAGCAGGAAGTTGAGGTGTAGGGTATTTATCGCGAAATAAAGTGAAGATGTACCGATCGGCGAAGCCCGATTCGGTGTGGTAGCGTCTTTTTAGGGTGGCTTCGTGTTCGAAACCGAGTTTTAGGGGAATACGCGCCGAAGCCTGATTCAGGCTGGAGCAATGGATCTCAACTCGATCCATCTCGTAATGATCAAAGGCTACCTTGAGCAGCCCAACCACTGTTTCGGTGGCGATGCCTTGGTTGATATAGTCTTTACCGATCCAATAGCCTATTTCGAGCCCGCCTTCACCGACACGCTTATGCAAACCAGTCCCACCGATCAGTGTTTTCCCGTCTTGGCTGAAAATACCAAAGACATAATCGCTATTCATCTCAAAATTCATGATCCAATGGGTAATATGTTCGAGGCGATCTTTCACCGTCCAACGGTCCCCTTGCGCCCAAGGCATAAACGGGCGAAGATGGTCGAGGCTGGCAACGATGGCGTCGTTCAGTTTTTTAGCGTCATTCAGGTGATAACAGCGCAGGATCAACCTGGGGGTGGTTATTTGGTATATGGTCGGTTTCATTCACTTATTCTACTCGCTTAATATTACAAAAATTGGCGTCCCCCACCCCAAAGCTTTTCACGATAGGGATATTTCGGAAGACCGATCGCTGGTCTAGGTTGGCTCGTGAATGGGATAAGAGAAAGCTGCCAGTGGGTAAGTCATCTACCGAAGGGGCGAGCTCGAGAAGAGGAGTGACGGAACCGTAAGCCCGGGCAAGTTGGATCTCTCGTTGAATGGAGAGCGGCTGGCCTGGATGGTCTTCCTGAAACCATTGCAGCGCTGGTTGATAGCAGGTGAGCCAATAATCGGTTTCGTAATTGCGATATGCCCCTGTGGTACCGCCTACAAACTGATTATAGTAGCTGTACTCGTAAGGATGGTTTTGCAGGATACCAAAGATCCCGGGAAACAGCAATAAGAGTGTGAACGCAAATGCTACCCGATTTGTTAATTTTTCAGTTATCAGCCGAAACGCTAACCCAACCAGGATGAAAAGGATGGGGGTAATAAAGAAAAAATGACGAAAGCCATCGTACACAGCTGGTTTAAGTAAAATAATGTAAGAGAGCAACAAACCGAAGAGGACAAAGAATGGTAGGATGCTTTGCCATTCGATCTCTTTATTGATCATCCAGCGAACCAGGGCAATACCACCTATGATCACCAAAAACCAGGTTGGTTCGGTGAGGGTGATGACTAGCATCTTGGGGATGAAACTTGCTGGCATACTATTGGCGCGGAAGATCTGACCATTGTACAAAACCGCTAATTCAGTGGGGTTGTTGGACATATGCTTGAGCACGGCTAATAAATTGTTTACCGGATCGGTCCAAAGGTAGGGCCAACTTAGGATCATTACTAGGATGGCAAAAATACCCGCCACTAGAAAGAGTGGAATCTTGCTAAACCGCTTTTGGAAAAGCAAGTTCAAGAAAACGATCCCTCCAGCAAACGGTCCAATTACGCGAACTGAGCTAGTTAGACCGAGGAATAAACCAAATAGGAGGAGGGCTCCCCAGTATTTTTTGAAAGGACTTTTATCGGGAAAGTCTACAAATTTAAATCCAAAGTAAATGGTAGCGAGGCAAAAAACAAGGAATGGAATATCTTTAGGGTTATTGTAGGCGTGTCCCCAAAAGAGAGGCTGCCAAGCGAGGAAAGCGGTGGACGCGATGGCTTGGAAAGGCTTGAGCCAGCGTATAAGCAGCAGGTAGAACACCAACAGCCCCACCTGAAAAGTGAGAAAATTTACGAGATGCCAACTTTGGTAGATATTGCTTCCTAATAATTCAGAGAGCCCCTTGGCAAGCGGTTGGGCGATCAGTAGGTAAGCAGGACCGTAATATTGATGGTCAGAGGCGCTTTTGCCATAGACACTGTTGAAATCGAAATTGTCTGCAAAGGCTTGGGGCGTATAGGCGGTACGAATAGCATCCGCATAATCATAAAACAATGGCTCATCCCAAGAGATACCTTGGTCTTTAAATGAAAAAGCCGCCAACACTAGGTTGACCAGTAATAATACAAGGATCGGGAAATATCGGATTCCTTTATCCTTCATCAACATAACCTTAGGCAAGAGAATTTTTTAATTCCTTTTCCTCAAGATCCTGATGGGAAAAGTAATCATCCATAAATTTGGATCGGCGCATACGCAATGCCATACTTGCCACCACGTTCAGGTCGTCCATGGTTACTTCAGTACGATCATCGGATGCAGCTAGGGCGCGAGCCGCTTCGAACCAGGTGATCTCTGCTCGCAGGGAATCGATCTGTAAGGAGCGGATGATGCTGATCCCTTTTTTTGCGACATCTGCAGAGATGTTAGTTTCCTTTAACATTTTTTGGGCTTTTTCGATCTCGGATCGAACTTGGTTTGTTTGGGGAAGCATTTGATTGATGAATAAACGTGGATTGCGATTGTAGGCTTGAACTTGTTGATAGGCTAATAGGCGTTCTTGCGGGTTGGTGAGCCCTTTTACCAGAACTCTCAAGCCAAATCGATCTAATATTTGGGGGCGTAAAAAACCTTCTTCGGGGTTCATAGAACCGATCAAAACAAATCGAGAATTGTGGGAGGCGGAATGAAACCCACGACGGATATTGTAAAACCCTTGAGCCGACGCGTCCAAGATCACATCTATGATCTGTTGGCTAAGCAGATTCACTTCGTCAATGTAGAGGATATTTTTATCAGCTTGGTTGAGAATGCCTTTTTTGATCTTGTAACGATCTAGCCCAGGTTCTTCCTCGCGGCCGCCAACTACATCATCAATGCCGGCATTTAGCGGTAACTCCACCAACCTAACTTTATCCATGCTGGTTAGCGCTTCGCCCATGCCAAACTTTCGGGCACATTCGGGGCAAACCGCGTCCATCCCGATCGTTTCAATGTCTTCGTTAAGGCAACCGTAAAAGCAGGTGGACCGTTCAACGGAGGGTAGGAGATCCAATAGAGATCGTACCGCGGTAGTTTTTCCGGTTCCGCGCGGGCCAATAAGCAAAATACCACCAATTGCTGGGTTGATCAACCCAAGCAGCAAGGATAACTTCATTTCCTTCTGTCCTACGATCCCTAGAAAGGGGTAGGGTAAGCGGTCAGTTATGCTAGAATTTTCTTCAAGTTGTGGGTGTTCACCGGGCACAACGCCGGTAACAAAATCGATCAATTCTCTGAGGGTTTTAAACCGGGTATTAATGGGTTCTTCTGGATCGGGGATAGGGGTTATCTCATCCATGGTTTCCTACTTGGAACGGATGGAATGTCTTGCTCTTGCTTCCTCATATAATTGGATCTCTTCTTCTGTTTCTGCAACGATCGGCGGAATAGAAATAGGTCTTCCATCGTCATCCAAGGCGACATATACCAACGTGGCACGATTGGTATGGATCTTTTCACCAGTAACAGGGTTTTCGGCATTCACTAACACCTCGGCTTCCATAGAGGTTCTGCCTGTATAAGTAACGCGCCCTTCTAAAGTAACCAAATCACCAATGCGGATCGGTTGACGAAAGGTCATTCCATCCAAGGCTACCGTAACAACTCTGTGCTGAGAGTGTCGCATACAAGCCAAGGCACCGCATTCGTCCACCAATTTCATTACCCAACCGCCATGAACATTACCATGATTATTAGCATGTTCGGGCTGCATCAATTGGGCTAACATAATTTTGGAAGCGGAGATGGTATTTTGTGTTTTATCCATTTTATTTTTCGTTTTTTTTATTAGTCAACATCATTATAGGTCCAATAGCGATTGACGATGAAATTCCACATCATCACAATACCTACGGCCATGGCTAAAGTTAGGTTATGGCTAAGGGCTTGGTGCGCTTGCTTGGTGGCGGAGAAGGAGATGAAGGTTGTATCTAACATTGGTTCAACGAATTTAAGGATAGGGAAACGGATGAGCAACCCAGCCGTATTCACCATAAAGAATTGTAAGAGTTGCCCAATGAATTTTTTTGATCGCGATTCGGGATAGGTCCAGAATCGGTTCCAAAAGAAATTGCTAATTACGGCGCAAACAAAGGAGACTGTTCCCGCGGTGATGAAGGAAAAACCGTAATGAACAAGAATGTTCATTACGGAAAAATCAATAACTGCCCCGATCAAGCCGACAACGGCGAATTTATAGAAGCGGTTTCGCTCCTGAGGGTTTTTGAGGAACGAGATCATGCCAAGCCGAGCTTTTTCTTGAAGTAAGGAATGGTCTTATTTACACCCTCTTCAAGGTAGACCATTGGCTCCCACTTGAGGATCTCGCGGGCTCGGGTGATATCAGGCTGGCGGCGTTGTGGGTCACGGGAAGAGCGAGCGTCTACATACTTGATGCCGCCCTTATTCGCGGTAACTTTATTGATCTGTTCCGCAAATTCAAGAATGGTCATTTCAACGGGATTGCCGATGTTCACGGGCATATGTTCATCTGAATAAAGAAGTTTAACAATTCCATCAACGAGGTCATCTACGTAGCAGAAGGAACGAGTTTGACCGCCATCGCCATAAACTGTTAGTTGCTCACCAAGTAACGCTTGTTTGAGCAGGTTAGGGAGGGCTCGACCATCTTCCAGATCCATGCGGGGACCGTAGGTGTTGAAGATACGCACGATGCGGGTATCGACATTATGCTGGCGGTGGTAGGCAAGGGTTAGGGCTTCAGCAAAGCGCTTGGCTTCGTCATAAACGGCGCGTGGTCCGGTGATATCTACATTACCGGCATAGGTTTCTTTTTGCGGGTGTTCATACGGGTCACCATAGATCTCGCTGGTTGAAGCTAACAGAAAGCGTGCGTTGTGGTGCTTAGCTACACCTAAGGTGTTATGGGTGCCAAGCGCGCCGGCTTTCATGGTTTGGATGGGGAGATTAAAATACGCGAAAGGGGAGGCGGGGTTGGGGCTGGCAGGTGACGCAAAGTGCATTACCGCGTCCAGTTTGCCGGGTACATAAATGTAATTGGAAACATCGTGTTTGTAGAAGGTAAATTGTTCATTTCCAAAAAGATGCGAAATATTATCTTCTGATCCCGTAACAAAGTTATCCATCCCAACAACATCATGACCTTCTGAAATTAAGCGGTCACAAAGGTTCGATCCCAAAAATCCTGCCGCGCCTGTAATTAAAATCCTCATTGGTTATCTCCGTTGGTTAGTTTTGTTGAAAGGTTACGATCATTGTTCCATCGTTTATGGTCACAGATTCCATTTTCATTCCAGATAAACCCGTACCGACGGCAGTATTAAACATACTCAAGACCAATCCGCTCACCACTTCACGCACAGCGTCTGGGGCTTCAAGCGGGCCGATCTTGACTGATTCAATATTGATCACTGGTTGACCTTCGGCATCCACATCAATAGCGATGAGGATATTCGCGGCGAACTCCATGCCGGCTTGGACCGTCTTCCCAGTGATATTGATGCGTTCATCACGCAGGGTCACCACTGGCTCGTTTAGCATGGCGCTTGGGTCGCTTGCCATTTTTTCTGTCAACATTTGGTTCAATTGCTCTTCGGTTATGGTGATCACTGTATTTCCTGAGGTGGCATCCGTCGCGATCATATCGCCCAGATCAACCCCAGGCTGCTGCGCGGCTGGATCCATTACCTCAGGGGTAGGGGTAGCGTTTTGTCCAAAGGTAGGAATGGAACAGGCAAGTGGTATGGAAAATAACAGTATTACTGATAAAATTAGTTTTTTTGAGTTAGTTGTCATTTATTTATCTCCACCCCGTTATGGGGTCCTATTTAACATTGGAATTATAGCATGAGCGAACCAGAATCGACCGAACAAGCTTCAACAGAAGTAGACCTTACCATCTTATTAGAAGGGTTATTGTTTGTAGCACCCGATCCTGTTTCTCCACAACACCTTGCGGCAGTACTTGATCTTCCAGTAAAAGAAGTGGAAGAAGGTTTGGCGGACTTGGAGAAGCTGTACGAAAAACGAGGGCTTCGCCTTCAACGCCAATCGGGAAGGGTTCAGCTCACCTCAGCGCCAGTAGTAACAGATTACATTGAGAGTTTTCTCGGGTTAGATGCCACTAGCAAACTAAGCCGCGCTGCTCTCGAAGCATTGGCGATCATTGCTTACAAGCAACCGGTTACTCGCCCGAGCGTTGACGCTATTCGGGGTGTAAACAGCGACGGTGTGATGAAAAGTTTGTTGTCAAAAGGGCTGTTGCAAGAAGTTGGCCGATCTGAAGGTCCCGGAAGACCGATCCTATACGGAACTTCGCCCGAGTTTTTACAGCATTTTGGCATCAACTCCTTAGTTGCTCTGCCACCACTTGATCTTGAAAAAGACCCTGACCAAGATGTAAGTTTGTTGAAGGGTTAGTTCGACCAATATGTAACCCTTTGCCCCGTTCTGTGTTTCTACCAATAAGTCCATATCAAGCGCAGTTCAACCTGCGCTTTTATTTTAATATGCACACTGAATCAGGAGAGATGATGCGAAAAAGAGTTGTAGTAACAGGGTATGGTTGTGTAAGCCCTCTTGGAAATAATTTTAAAGATTCCTGGAACGCCCTGATCGCAGGTCAGAGCGGTTCCGCTACCATTACACAGTATGACGCGACCGAGAATAAAACTCACTTTGCCTGCGAGGTAAAGGATTTTGACGCCAGCGCCTTGTTGGGTGTAAAAGAAGCTCGCCGAATGGATCGTTTTTGCCAATTCGCAATGGTTTCGGCGGCGGAGGCATTAAACCATTCCGGTTTGCAAATTACAGATGAGAATCGAGACCGAATTGGTGTCTTAGTAGGCACTGGTATTGGCGGAATTGGAACCATACTCGAACAATACGAAATTATGAAGACCAAAGGGGTAGACCGAGTAAGTCCGTTCTTGGTTCCGATGATGATCTCAGATAACGCACCAGGCGCAATCGCCATCAAATATGGCGTTCGTGGTCCCAACCTGGCAGTAGCAACCGCCTGCGCGACAGGCTCAAACGCTGTAGGTGAAGCTGCTTCCATCATTCGTAGAGGCGATGCCGATGTGATGTTTGCTGGCGCCGCCGAATCCGCGGTTACAAAACTTGCTTTCGCTGGTCTCAACTCAATGACCGCGCTTTCCACCCGTAATGATGACCCAGCGAGAGCTTCACGGCCGTTTGACGCGACACGTGATGGCTTTGTGATGGGTGAAGGAGCTGCCATATTAATGCTTGAAAGCTTGGAACATGCCCAAGCACGTGGCGCGACCATCTACTGCGAGTTCACCGGTTATGGTACCACTGATGATGCCTATCATATTTCCGCCCCGGCTGAGAATGGAGCAGGCGCAGCCTTATGTATGAAATTAGCGCTACAAGACGCGGGTCTTCAGCCCGAACAGATCGATTACATCAACGCCCACGGCACTTCCACTATGCTCAATGACAAATCTGAGACAGCCGCCATTAAGACCACTTTGGGGAAGTTTGCTTATACAATTCCCATATCTTCAACAAAATCAATGACTGGCCATCTGATGGGTGCCTCAGGTGCTCTTGAGGCTGCCTTCTGCTCTCATATTTTTCAAGAAGGTATTCTCCCTCCCACTATCAATTACAGTACTCCTGATCCCAACTGTGACCTGGATTACATTCCCAATGTTGCCCGTAGTGCCACCCCCAAACACATCATGTCCAATTCGTTTGGCTTTGGCGGTCACAACGCAACCATTATCTTAAGCAAATTCGAAGGATAAACCGAACCGTTGCTCGATAGGGCACGGTTCAAGGAGTAAAAAATGCCATACGCACATATAACCGGATGGGGTATGTCGATTCCCCAAAAGGTTTTAACCAATGACGACCTAAGTAAAATGGTTGAAACGAGCGACCAGTGGATCCAGGAAATGACCGGAATCCGTGAAAGGCACATTGCAGGCGAATCAGATACCTCCGCTTCCCTTGGCGCTGATGCTTGCTTTAAAGCACTCAAGATGGCGGGTCTCACCCCTGATGATGTAGACCTGATCATTTGTTCTACCTCCTCGCCTGAACATATTTTTCCCGCGACAGCTTGCCTCATTCAAGACCAACTTGGCGCGAGCAAAGCTGGAGCGTTTGATCTTTCCGCCGCTTGCTCCGGATTTATTTACGCCCTACAAACTGGTTCCCAATCCATAAAAGTGGGGGATGCCAAAGTTGTATTGGTGATCGGCGCGGAAACCCTCTCGCGATTTGTAGATTGGACCGACCGTAACACCTGCATTCTCTTTGGGGATGGCGCTGGGGCTTTTGTTTTACAAGCCTCCGAGCAACCCGGCGGAATTCAAAAAGGTGTGATCCATTCCGATGGATCTGGTGGTGATTACCTCACGATTCCAGCGGGGGGCAGTGCTCATCCAACCTCGGAAGCAACCCTTCATTCCGGAAAACATTTCATTCATATGAACGGGAAAGAAGTTTTCCGCTTCGCCACCCGCGTTTTGGTGCAATCTACCCACGAAGTGCTTGCCAAAACTGGTTGGAAGGTGGAAGAACTTAAAATGATCATCCCACACCAAGCGAACAAACGGATCATCGACGCTGCCGCGCGCGGCCTTAATCTGCCGATCGAACAGTTTTACATAAATTTGGATAAATATGGAAATACATCAACCGCCTCCATCCCGATCGCGGCAGTTGAAGCTGCTAAGAACAAAAAGATCAATCCGGGCGATAAATTGGTATTTGTAGGTTTTGGCGCTGGTCTCACCTGGGGTGCCTTGGCTGTTGAGTGGAGTGGCCCGATCAACAAACCATTTGAGAAACACTACATTACCGCTGATTGGTATAAACCTTGGGCTATGATCCGCCGTATCTTCAAACGCATCTTGCGAATGATCGATAGCTTTTTGTTTGACCGTTAGTACACAACTGTGGTGTTTTCTGATAAACTAAGTATGAAATTAAGAAATAGAAAGGTTTACTATGAGACTTGGCGGATTAGGTGTTCCTGAATTACTGATCATTTTAGTGATCATTATTGTTATTTTTGGCCCAGGCCGTTTTGGTAAAGTTTTGGGCGAACTAGGTAGCGGTTTAAAGTCCTTCAAATCTAATTTGAAAGAAGAACCAAAAGACGAAGAAAAAGATCCAACTAACGAAACGAAAATATAGCCAACCAAAGAACCACTAGCTCAGGGTAGTGGTTCTTTTATTTAATAAATAGGTGGAAGAATGTACATTGAAGATCCCAACCCATCCGGTTCTCCAACCATTTTGTTATTACACGGGCTTGGAACTAATTCCTCGTCCTGGCGAAACCAATCCGAAATACTTGTGAGCCTTGGCTATCGACCCATCATTCCAGATCTGCCTGGTTTTGGCCGCTCACCAAACCTTGCCAAAGGCTGGAGCCTTAAGAAAGTTGTTAAAGCGCTGCATACAGAACTACATGAAAAAGGTTGCCATCAGTTCATTTTGGTGGGTCTTTCAATGGGGGGAGTGATCGCGCAACATTACACAATTGAATACCCAGAGCAAATTCAAAAATTAGTTTTGGCTTCCACGTTCGCGTCTCTCTGGCCAGATGATCTGAAACAATTCAATTATTTTCTATCCCGCTTCTTCTTCACCGCATTTTTAAGTAAAAACGCGCAAGCGGAGCGAGTTGGTAAAAAAATATTTCCAAAGCCAGAACACTCGGTTCAAGCTAAACAATTAACCCAGCAGATCTTGGAAGCGGACCCGGTTGTTTACCGAAGTGCTATGATTCAACTCGTCCTCCACCGCCTCGGTAATCAACTGAGTAATTTTAGCCAGCCGACATTGGTTATTGGCGGAGATGAGGATACAACGGTCTTCATCCAACGTCAGCAAAAACTGAGCAAACTTATCCCTGGTGCGTCGATGGTGATCATTAATGGCGGCGGACATGGCATCACTGTTGATTCTGTGGAGCAATTCAATCAATCTTTTTTTGAATTTCTGGCTGATTGACGGAGATTGTATATCTTAAATTTCTATAGAATTGATTGATTTACGATTAAAATAGAAATCTTCAATGGACCAAGGTCATTTTTGTGCGACTGAAGTTGATTGATCATTTTGTTGAAAAAGGTTTCTCGGGGAGTGTTTTGATGCGGTTCCAAAAAAATATTACGAATGTGTTCGCGATTTTTATTTTTATCTGTCTTGGAATTGTGGTATTCAAATATTTTGGCCCGGTTTGGCTGGTTGGGATCATTGCGTTATCCCTATCGGCTCGATATGGGTTTTACTATTACACCCATGGCTATACTGCGCCAATTCCGCCAGCGCCAGAGGATGTTTATCGCATTGCCTGTGTAGGCGATAGCATCACCTACGGAACTTTTGTAAACGATCGAGCCAAAAACTGCTACCCAAATCAGCTGGAGAATATGCTTGGTTCTGGGTACGCGGTCCGAAATTTTGGCGTAAACGGCCATACTATGTTGAAATCAGCTGATCTGCCGTATTGGCGTCATCGGAATTTTAGAAAAAGCCAAGACTTCGCTCCCAATTTAGTGCTTATCATGCTAGGAACAAATGATTCAAAATCACGTAACTGGACCAATACAGAGCGCTTCATCGCGGATTATCGCGAATTCGTTCAGGTTTATCGCAACTTACCTACACAACCCCGCGTTTATGTTCTCACCCCCGCTACTTCCCATTTTTTAAAAGGGCATAAAGAACTGAATTACGATATGAACAACGCCGCGATGGATCAGATCAGCGATGCGATGAAAAGGATGGCGGTTGAGGATGACGTGCCGTTGATCGATATTCGGGGGGTTACATCCACTCGTCCTGATTGTTTCCCCTTTGATGGTGTTCATACCAATGCCGCTGGCGCTACCTTGATCGCTGAAACTGTATATACCACTTTGGTCAACCAAGGGGTTTTGAACCCTAACGGTAAGGTTTAGGGGTAGCCGAGGGGTAAATATACTGGTAAATGCATTAACAAACCTCTTATAAACATCTGATATCCTTCATCCGTAGCGAGTTCGTTTTATCGTTAAAATTCAACTAAATTTTTTTGCGAGGTTAGAATTATGGAAAATACCCAATCCTATACATTTAAGGCTGAAACAAAACAGCTGTTAAATATCCTAATCCATTCTTTGTACAAGGATAAGGAAGTCTTCTTACGTGAACTTCTCTCCAATGCATCAGACGCGCTCAATCGCCTCAAATTTGAACTGTTAACCAACAAAGATGTGGTGGATGTGGAAAAAGAATTAGCCATTCACATCAGCGTAGATAAAGACAAAAAATTGATCACGATCAGTGACAATGGCATAGGGATGAATCGAGCGGAGATCGTCGAGAATTTGGGTACGATCGCCCAATCGGGTGCCCGCAATTTTATTGAGCTTGCCAAACAGCAAAGCAGCGATTTCTCACAAGTCATCGGCCAGTTTGGTGTCGGTTTCTATTCCGTCTTTATGGTGGCGGATTCTGTAAAGGTAACTTCGCGATCCTTCAGCCCCGCTGATACCGCTGTGCAATGGACCGCTTCAGGCGACGAGACCTTTGAAGTAGCGGATTCTAACAAGCAAGATCGAGGCACTACCATCGAGATCAGCTTAAAGGATGAGTTCAGCGAATTTGCTGATGAGTATCGTCTGCGTGAGATCGTCCACAAGCACTCCGATTTTATTGGTTTTCCGATCTTTATTGGAAGCGATGAAAAACAGGTAAATAAGCAAACCGCGATGTGGCGGACCAACAAAAAAGAGCTAACCGATGAACAGTACAAAGATTTTTATCGTCAGTTCACCCTCGATTTTGACGAACCCATCCATACCTTCCATAACATTACCGATGCGCCCGTTCAGCTATATTCGCTGATGTTCTTCCCCTCTAAAGCTGAGCGCAGCATGTTCTCCACACGCAAAGACGACGGAGTAAAACTTTACTCCCGCAACATCTTGATCGATGAATACAATAAAGACCTACTACCCGAATACTTTCGCTTTGTGCAAGGCGTTGTCGATTCTGAAGACCTTCCCCTCAATGTATCCCGCGAGACCATCCAGTCCAGTGGGTTGTTACCTGGTCTAAAAAAGGTACTTACCGGGCAGGTATTTAAAGAGCTGGAAAATATGGCGAAGAACGACTCTGAAAAATACCTTGTTTTTTGGAAAGAATTTGGTTTATTCCTAAAACAGGGCATCGCAATGAATGCGCCGGAAGTAGATAAGATCACCCCATTGCTGCGGTTTCATACCTCAACCCAGGAAGAAACCTGGACCACCCTTGACGAATACATTGCCCGCCAGCCAGAGGCAGCGCCTGACGTAGCCAAACATATATATTATATTGTCGGTGATGACCCTCGCTCCATTATGTTCAGCCCTCATTTAGATCATTATAAGAGCCAGAATATAGAAGTTCTTTTACTTACAGAACCTATTGACTCCTTCATGCTTATGGGTTTGACCAAGTACAAAGAGATAGAGCTAAAGAATATTGCCGCTTCAGATGAAGTTAAAACCGATGAAGAAAAGAAAGAAGAAAAAGAAAAGGCGGAAACCGGTGAAAACAAGGGTCTGATCGATGTTTTCAAAAGTGTTTTGGGCGAAAAAGTGGCTGATGTACGTGTTAGCAGCACCCTCTCCACTTCGGTTGCTAGGTTGGTGGATGAGGACGGCGGTATGAACCCAGAAATGCAAAGGGTGTACAGATACCTCGGCAAGGATTTCGACCAGCCTAAAAAGGTGCTCGAGATCAACACTACCCATCCCCTTGTGGAAGGTATCAATGCCCTTACCGGCCAAGCCGAGTTACAGGCAAAGCTGATCGAACAGGTTTTGGATAGCGCGTCCATCCTCGAAGGGGTAACTCCCGACCCAGCTAAAATGGTGCAAAGAATTCAAGAGTTGATGAGTGTGATCTTAGAGAAATCCAAGTAGATAACCCGTAAGATAATTACCCTTCGCGTTTTCAACATCGTTGGAGGTCATTTCTTTGAGCTGGATTCATTCGAACATCGAGTATCCCTATCTGGTTGGGGAGTAAAAAGGTTCAAAAAAGCGTTGTTCGTAGATTGTCAATCAAAATAACAACAAAAAACACCGAGATCTTTCTTATACGGAAGCCCTCGGTGTTTTTTTGCTATGAAATCAAACAAATCATTGTCGGCGAAGTGTCAACAAACCTGTTGTCTTATCGAACATCCAAAAACCGAGCGGCATGCCAATGATGGTGCAGCAGAAAACGTATGCCAACTCCATCCAAAGCGCGGAAAACCACCAACCGATCAAAACAAAATACAAAGCCCGTACCAGAATATTGTACTGAGGTAGGTCA
>CAIRYE010000079.1 GCA_903882765.1 uncultured Anaerolineae bacterium | reverse complement strand
TGGATGCCCGTAATTTTTATATCGCACTTTATGACCGAGAAATTGACCTGCTTACTTTTAAATATTTGGTGGATGAGATCGATGACTTGATCCCTGAACCATATCAACCAACCACAAGCCTGACCGCGCGAATATTGAAAACGGGAAAGCCCTTGCGATTAATTGCCGACGAACTGGCGAAAACTGAAGGGATGGTGGTGTTAGGACCATTGCCAAAGAGCTGGCTGGGGGTACCACTGCTGGTGGATGGGAAACCGATCGGTGTTATGGCGGTGCAGAATTATTCCAATCCGCATGCTTATTCGGCCACGGATGAGAAAGTGATGGAGTTCTTCTCGGTGAACGTGGTGGGTACCATTAACAAAATTAAGGCTGCCGAAGAGTTGAGCGAGAGCACTTTGCGGCTAAGCCAAATGGCGGATAATATTACCGAAGCATTTTGGATTACTTCGGCTGATGGCAACTTTGAAGACCGAATTTATTTGAACAATGCTATTGAAAAGATCAGCGGTTTGTCGTTGGAACAGATCTATAAGGATCGCGACGTGCTGGTTCGGCAAATGCGGCCGCAATATCAGGCGGAGTTCAGCCGGGTTCTTCAACTTCAAAAAATTGGAATCGTTACCAGTTTTGTCTTCCAAATTGTACACCAAGACGGATCAATTCATTGGGTAACCGAAAACTCCTTCCCGGTTTTGGGGGAGGGTGGAAAGCACCTTCGCACTACCGGTTACGCGATGGAAATCACGGAGGAGATGGACTATAAGGAGAAGCTTAAGACCCTGAACGAGGAGCTTGAGCAACGGGTGGCAAGCCGCACCAATGAGCTGCAACTGAGCCGTGATGAGCTGCGAGTTACCAACAGCGCGCTGGAAAAGGCCTCGCGGATGAAGGATGAATTTTTGGCCAGTATGAGCCACGAGCTACGGACGCCGCTTACTGGAATTTTGGGCTTATCGGAAGCACTGCAATACCAAACATATGGGCAGCTGACGGAAAAACAAGTGTATGTGATCAAAAACATCGAATTAAGCGGGCGGCATCTGCTTGATCTGATCAATGATATTCTGGATGTTTCGAAGTTGGAAGCGGATAAACTGGATATTGAGCTTACGGATTGCCTGGTTTCTGACCTGTGCAACGCGAGTTTGCAGCTGACCAAGGGGATGGCGCACCAAAAGAAGATCCAGGTGGATTTTTCGATGGATCACGCCTCGATGGTGATCAAGGCTGATTCGAAGCGGGTAAAACAAATGTTGGTGAACTTGCTAAGTAATGCCATTAAATTTACACCGGTAGCAGGCAAGATCGGTTTGGATGTTCGGGGTGATGTGGCAAATAACGCGGTGAGTTTTATTGTTTGGGATACCGGTATTGGTATTAATCCGGAAGATCACGATAAGTTGTTTAAGCCATTTGTACAATTGGACGCGAGCCTTTCGAGACAGCAAACCGGCACGGGATTGGGGTTGGTGTTGGTTATGCACTTGGCGGAATTGCATGGCGGCAGCATACGGTTTGAAAGTAAAGTTGGGGAAGGCAGCCGATTTACGATCACCCTCCCTTGGACTGAGAGTAATCAGAACGAAAACGGCGAGGTAGTTTCTACGCAGGCGGTATTGCGAACGGTGCCCTTGGTGCTGGAAAATACTGGTCCTTCTAAAGGAAGTCTTGTGCTGATCGATGACAATACTACTATCTTAGAAGCGTTATCTGATTTTTTGACGGTGAGCGGATATACCGTGTTTTCTTTTAGCAATGGACCGGAAGCGCTGACAAATTTGAGCAAGATAGATCCGGATGTGGTTATTACGGATATTCAGATGCCCGGGATGGATGGGCTGGAAGTGACGCGCCTTCTGCGGGGGAGCGCTGATAAAGCGCTAGCTATGGTGCCGATCATCGCGCTTACCGCTTTGGCAATGCCCGGGGATGAGGAAAAATGTTTGGCTGCCGGGGCAAATGTCTATATGGCAAAACCTGTATCGTTAGCTGTTTTGCTGCTGGAGCTTGATAAACTGATACCAACCTAACCCTTTTGTTGGGAAACACCGGGAATGAATGGAAACACCGACGGAGAAATAGGCTATCGGTGTTTTTTTGTTGGGGTAAGGAATCGGAGTTAGGTGTTACCCCCAAGGATGTAGGGGTAGGGGGTTGGAGAACGGCTGGCTGGGTGGAATTATGATAATTGGGGATTCCAAAGGGTTACACGGTTGCGACCGGCGAGCTTTGATCGGTATAAGGCCTCATCCGCCATTCGCAAAAGTTTGGTGGGGGATGTGCCGTGGTTGGGAGTGATGGCGATGCCGAAACTGGCAGTGACCTGAATTGATTTGCCTTGCCAGGGGATGGTGAGGTTTTCGAGTAACTGCCGAAAATAGTTTGCTCTGCTTTCGGCGAATTCGGGTGAAAGGCCAGGTAAAACGAGAATAAATTCTTCGCCGCCAAAGCGGCAGCAGAAATCG
>CAIRYE010000078.1 GCA_903882765.1 uncultured Anaerolineae bacterium | reverse complement strand
CTCTGAATCTTTGTTTGCTGACTTGTACCGTTTGGGCTACATCAATAGTGATATTGTGCTTGAACCCGGGCAAATATCGAAGCGTGGCGGAATTTTAGATATTTGGGTGCCAAGTGCCGACCAGCCCTTCCGCATTGAGTTTTTTGACGTGGAGATCGAGTCGATTCGCAAGTTTGACCATGCTACACAAAGAACCTTAGAAACGCTCGATGAAATACTCATCACCCCAGCGCGTGAATTTATTGTTCCTGAACGAGATCCTGCATTGGTATCAACCCCCGATGAAGCGCGGGAGTTTAACATTCCGCTATATCACAAGGCCATCGAATCATTGGTAGACCACTTACCGAAGCGCAGTTTGGTGTTCCTCATCGATCCGCACATGATCGAAGGAAACTCAAACGAGATCGAAGAACAAGCCATTAAACTGCGCAATGAATTGGTAACTGATGGATTATTAGATGAAAAATTCCCTGTTCCATATATGGCTTGGGGGGAGATCTATGATTCTATGGATTCGCTGACGGTTTACAAATTTAGCCATGAAGTGGAAGGCACCCCCGAAGAATATTTTCAGGATGTGCTCAGCCATGATGAACGTTTCGCCGGGAAACTGAAACCTTTTGTAGAATACCTTTTTGAAAAAGTGATGGCGGGCGACGAGGTAGTTCTAACCTCCCGTCAGTACGAGCGATTGCAGGAATTATGGCGAGAACACATTCACGGACTGAACCTTAGTCCAACAGAGTTAGAAATTCTAGAACACAATCTTAGGTTCCATGCTTTAGAGATCACTGAGGGCTTTAAATTACGTACGTCTCGCGGTGATTTGCACTTGATCACTGATTCAGAGATCTTTGGATGGGAAAAGGTTCACTCCCGAAAAGTTCGCAATGTCCAGTTCCAAGGCTCCCCTGAGGCGATCTATGGGGACTTGAAAATCGGCGACGCAGTTGTACACGTTGATTATGGCATAGGAAAATTTACCGGCATGGTCAAACGCATGCTTGATAACTATGAGCGTGAATACATTGTTGTGGAATATAAAGGTGGCGACCAATTATTTGTGCCTATCTTCCAGGCAGACCGCATTACCCGTTACATCAGCACGGATGGAACCGCGGCATCGGCTACCCGGTTGGGAACACCGGAGTGGACCAACGCCAAGGCGAATGTAAAGGAAGCCGTAAAGAAAGTCGCGGAGGACTTGTTACAGCTGTATGCGCAGCGCCAAACGGTGAAGGGATACACCTTTCAGCCTGATACAGTTTGGCAAAAAGAATTGGAAGATAGTTTCCCATTTGTTGAAACCAAGGATCAGCTCACGGCTTTGGCGGATATTAAAAAGGATATGGAATCAGCAAGACCTATGGATCGCCTATTTTGCGGCGATGTTGGGTATGGCAAAACTGAGGTGGCTTTACGAGCCGCCTTTAAAGCCATTCAGGATGGTAAACAGGTAGCTGTTTTGGTGCCAACGACTGTTCTCGCTTTACAACACTTCGAAACCTTTCGGCAGCGCCTTGCTGCTTTTCCGGTGACCATCGAAATGTTATCGCGCTTTAAGACGGCGCACGAACAAGATGCCATTATCAAACGTCTTAGTGAAGGTTCGGTGGACATTGTGATCGGCACACACCGATTAATGTCGCAGGATGTTTCATTCAAAGATCTGGGCTTAGTGATCATTGATGAAGAACAACGTTTTGGTGTGACACACAAAGAACACCTAAAAAATCTCCGAGTAGAAGTTGATGTTCTCACATTAACCGCTACCCCTATCCCGCGTACCTTATATATGGCACTGTCGGGAGTGAGGGATATTTCGAATCTAAACAGTCCGCCTGAAGAACGGTTGCCAGTGGTTACCCATATTGGGCCTTATTCTCCAAAGGTGGCGCGGCAAGCTATTTTGCGTGAGTTAGAACGAGGCGGGCAGATCTTTTTTGTTCACAATCGGGTGCAGACCATCTACTCGATGAAGATGCATCTCGAGAAACTGGTACCTGAGGCAAAAATTGGTATCGGACACGGGCAGATGGATGAGAAAGAACTCGAAAAGGTGATGCATAACTTTACGGATGGTAGCATTGATCTGCTGCTCTCTACCACCATCATTGAGAGCGGGCTCGATATACCAAACGCCAATACGCTTATCATCGACCGAGCAGATACGTTTGGATTGGCTCAGTTGTATCAGTTGAGAGGAAGGGTTGGCCGAGCCGCCAATCGGGCTTACGCTTATTTCTTTCGCCACCGAAAGCGCTTGCCAACTCTAGAAGGTCAAGAACGTTTGGATGTGCTAGCCGAAAACACTCATCTTGGTGCGGGCTACTCCATCGCTATGCGAGACCTCGAAATTCGAGGTGCTGGTGAACTATTAGGGATGCGACAATCGGGGCATATCGTGTCCGTTGGTTTCCATTTGTACACGCGCATGCTCTCAACGGCGGTAAAAAGGCTAAAGAACGCGATGAAGTCCCTTGCCACCGAACAAGGTATTGAACACCCATTGAATCTTGACGAAAATGCCCCTTTATTTGAAGAGGAATTGAAAGAACCAGTAACGGTTGAATTGCCGCTTGCCATCGGCTTGCCCTCCGCTTACATTCCAAAACAAGAAATGCGCTTACGTATCTACCGCCGTATCGCCTCGATGCGCGATGAGGAAGAATTGATACCATTGGCGATGGAATTTGAGGATCGATTTGGGCCGATGCCGGAGATGTGTAAAAATCTATTCTTTCAAATGAGGATTAAGTTGATGGCGGATGCCGTTGGCATTGCCTCTGTTTCTGTTGAAAATAATCAGGTGGTCCTTAAATACCATAACATTAGCGATACGATCACCAACCGTGTACTGCGCGATCTTTCTCCGATCATACGAGGGGGAAAAAACGCATATTGGTGCAATATTATGAAGAGTGAGGATTGGCAAAAAGAGCTGATTGAAATTCTAATTTCCTTAAAACTACGAACCATTACCCTTTAAAAGAAGACCCCCGCTTTGCCGTGTGCTACAGAGTTTTGAACCTGCAAAAGCAGGTGGGCACCTAATCGAATCTTTCGCCTTGGCCAAAGCCTATCGCGTCATATCAATATAGCGGTACCCTTTTTTAAAGTGTTGGCTCAAAACCGAGTGTGCAACATCACGAACATTGCAGGGTTAACTATGTTATACCACATTTGATTTTGCTTAAGATTAGAACGGTAGGGTGATTTTTCCAAAACATGTTACACGAATCTTGCCAATCCAGGGTGGTAAATTTTTTAATAGTTTTCTTATGCGTTCGGTACAAAGCGATTAAGACAATTCTCTGCAAAAGTGTTGGAAACCCACACTTATTAGGCTTTTTCGGTTAATGTCCTATCACATCTGGCGGGCTGTCTGTTAGTAGGTTTACAGCGTGAGGAAGCAAATGTACTACCAACCCAAAGATCTCTCGAGCTGCCTTGGGGTTCCCTGGTAGATTGAGGATGAAAGTGCTTTTGCGAATGCCTGAAATGGCGCGGGAAAGCGGCGCGTTTTGTGTAAAATCTAGTGACCTAGCCCGAATGAACTCATCAATGCCTGGTGTGAAGCGTTCGATCAGGGGATGGGTTGCCTCGGGAGTAACATCTCGTGGGGCAAAGCCGGTGCCGCCATTGGTAAGGATCACATCTACTTCGCGGTCATCCGTCCACATTCGTATAAGTTCTTGAATTGGGGCAACTTCGTCTGGAACTAATCCAGTTTTTGTTACTTCCCAAAGGTTTTCTTTTACCAGTTCTTCGAGAACTTTACCCGAAATATCTTCCCTTTCACCTCGAAAAGAACGGTCTGAGATGGTAATGATGCCAAAGCGTATGCTCATAGTAAATTCTTCCCAAAGATCTTGATATCATCCATCGATTGCCACTCACGCTCTTCGTAAAAGCGCTCTAGAGTCGGATTCCCTTGCTTAACTAACAGGTACGCTTTTATGCAGCCTCGTGCCCTTAACCGGGCTTCAATTTCCTTCAACATGCGATCCCCCAACCTCCGATGTTGGTGCTCTACAGCGACCGCCAAGTGATAAATCAATCCGCGGCGACCATCGTAACCGCCGATCACCGAACCGATGATTTGCCCCTTTTCCTCAATGACCAAAAATAGGTCGGGGTCAAGACGGAATTTTTTTTCTAGCTCTATTAGGTCATCCGAACGGCTGATACCGATTCCCGGTCCAACTGAGCCCCATAATCGAACCAACGAAACGTATTCATCGGGTAGGTTTACCTGCCTGATCTGGTACGACTCCGCCATAACTACACTGATTTCAGAATTTCAAACAGGGATTCGGGCATATAGGGTTTCAACAAAAAAGCGTTTGCTCCAGCGTTTACACTCTGTACGCCTAGTTCCATGCCCGATTGAAGAACAACAAAGATAGTTGATAAGTTAGGATCATTTTTTATCTGCTTGGTAACTTCGATGCCGTCCTGAAAATCCATATGAATATCTAGCAAAACGATATCGGGCATTTCCCGACGAACGGTTTCCACGATCTCTTCATTCTCATCATAGGCAATTGGCAAAAACCCCTCGAGTTCAAGAAGGGTGCACAATAGCGAAAGCATAGTTGAATCATCTTCAGCAATGAGAATTTTTTTCATCGGTCAAAGGTCATTTCTGAGCTGGCTGGAAGGGTTCCGCGGGTCGTTTAGGATCTAACGCCGCCAACAGAACGTCTTCAACATTTTCAGCAAATATAAATTTCATTTGGTCTTTCACTTCTTGAGGAACATCATCCAGATCCTGTTCATTTCGTTTGGGCAAGATGATCGTCCTTAATCCACTACGGTGACCTGCAAGAACCTTTTCCTTTACACCACCGATAGGCAGCACCTGACCGCGAAGAGTGATCTCTCCCGTCATTCCTAAGTTGGGCTTAACGATCTTCCCTGAGATGAGCGATGTGAGGGCGGTAACCATGGTCACCCCTGCTGATGGGCCATCCTTAGGTGTGGCTCCCGCTGGAATGTGCATATGAATATCGGATGTGTCGTAAAAATTGGGGTCGAGATCAAGATCCATCGCATGGGAGCGCACATAGGATAAGGCTGCCTTGGCGGATTCTTGCATAACATTACCAACAGAACCGGTTATCTGAAAGCCTTTGGCTCCGGGCATTTTTGTAGCTTCGATAAAGAGGACATCCCCGCCGTACGGTGTCCACGCCAGGCCAGCGGCAACACCAGGGATAGATGTTCGAATGTTTACTTCTTCTGGACCCTGAAAGGGTGGGTTATTGAGATAGGTCTTAATATCAGAGGGTTGGATGATAATTTTTTGACCAATTCCTTCAGCTACCTTGGTGCCGATCTTTCGGCACACGCTCCCGATGTTTCGTTCAAGGTTACGGACACCGGCTTCGCGGGTGTATTGTTGGATGATGCAAGATAACGCCTCATCCTTGAAGGCGACTTCTTCCAATCGTAAACCGTTTTCACGGATCTGGCGGGGGATGAGGTACCCTTTGGCGATCTCGATCTTCTCTCGTTCGGTGTACCCAGATAGAGTAATGATCTCCATTCGGTCTCGTAAGGGGCCGGGGATGGTTTCAAGGGTGTTGGCAGTCGTGATGAACATTACCTGTGATAGATCGTAAGCGACTTCTAAATAATTGTCGCGGAATTCGCCATTCTGTTCTGGATCTAGCACCTCAAGTAATGCTGAGGCGGGGTCACCATGAAAATCATTGGTTAGTTTATCGATCTCATCGAGCATAAAGACTGGATTTTTGGATTCGATCCGGCGTAAAGATTGCAATATTCGCCCAGGCATAGCCCCGATGTAAGTACGGCGGTGGCCACGGATCTCAGCTTCATCGCGAATGCCCCCTAACGAGGCGCGAATGAATTTTCTTCCCATTGCGTGGGCAATAGATTGGCCAAGGGATGTTTTTCCGACGCCAGGAGGGCCAACAAAACAGAGAATGACGCCTTCACGCTCCTTGCGGATCTCATCTGTTGATTCGGTATGTTCGGCTTTTCGGTCGAGTTTTAGTTTTCGTATAGCTAAAAATTCAAGAATGCGCTCTTTTATATCATCCAAGCCAAAATGGTCTTTTTCCAAAACTTCACGGGCGTGACTAATATCAAGGTTGTCTACCGTTGCGGTGGTCCACGGGATCGAGACCAGCCAATCGAGGTAGGTACGGATTACACCATACTCGGCCGAGGAAGAGGGCAGCTTGGATAACCTATCTAACTCGCTAAGTGATTGTTTTTCCGCTTCTTCTGGCATTCTCGCTTCGGTGATTTTTTTGCGGAATTCATCTACTTCAACCGATGTTTCATCGCGGTCGCCTAGTTCCTTCTGAATGGCTTTGAGCTGTTCACGCAGGAAGTATTCTCTCTGAACTTTATCGATCTCAGAGCGGGCCTCGTTTTGGATCTTTTGCCCTAACTGCAATACTTCTGTTTCGCGAACCAAAAAAGCTACCAGCCGATGCAATTTTTCGGTAGCGGAGGTGATCTCTAATAAGGTTTGGGCTTCTTCCAATTCGATGCGCTGAAAATTCGCGATTTGATAGACCGTTTGAAGAGGGTCTTCAATTGTGGTGATGGAGGAGACCAACTCTTTAGGGAAGGATGGGATAAGGTTGGCGATGAAGGCGAATTGATCACGAGCATTTCGGGCAAGAGCGTCAATTTCTAGCCCGGTTTCAATGATTTCAGGAATTCGCTCGATTCGGGCGGTCATATATGGTTCTGTTTGGATGATCTCAAGGATCTTAAACCGTTCCGCACCTTGAACCAACAGACGAATTGTGCCATCAGGCGCGCGCAACAAACGATGAATTGAGGAAAGAGTACCGATCTTATAAAGATCTTCTGGCTCGGGGGTTTCTTTGTTTGGGTCCATCGCGGCAACTAAACCGATCATCCGAGAACCAGATACAACATCATCTACCAAGCGAATAGATCGTTGTTGGCCAATCGTAAGCGGAACAGCAGTCTGTGGAAAAACGACCACACCCCGTAAGGGAAGGATGGGCACGATATCAGAATCGGTGGAGAGTTCTGGCGGGTTATCTATTACTGCCTGAACATTTTGGTCTGGCTGTTTTGGGGTGATCTTGGTAAAGATGGAAGGGAGGAACATGTCAAGAAGATCGATGTCATTTTCATCGATCCATTCAAATAATTCGGCGGGCGTAGTGTGCCATCGTGAGGCAGGCATAAATAGTTGGGTTATCCTTTATTCGTTTTTCGTTAGTTTCGGTAATGTGATGAGTAAAAATCCATCCAAATATTCAGCGCTGGAGTTTTCCTCATCAATCAGCTCAGGTATGGCAACGATGCTGCTAAAATCACCAAACCTGATCTCCATCTGATGAAAAGCTTTCTTGCCGCTCGGTTCAGGTCGGTTTCCCTTTACGATCAAGAATTTATCTTCTATCTCAATGGAAAAGGAATGTTGGTGCATTCCGGAGATCTCTACTCGAACAACGTACTCATTTTGATATTCCAACAAGTCGGTAGGTGGGCTCCAAATGTG
>CAIRYE010000077.1 GCA_903882765.1 uncultured Anaerolineae bacterium | reverse complement strand
GTAAACAAAATCGGAGCTGAAGTAGGTTGTACCGAATTCGCTGCTAGCATACTCACTTTTTTCGGTATCCTCATAGATCATCCCCGTAATACCATCAGCCCGCACATGCACCACGCCGACATCCGTGATGGCGTATTGGCCAAGCTCCACCGCGAACCCTGATCCACCGTCACCTTGGTAATCCGAAGAAACGTCAACCGGGTTTCCATCAACATCTGCGGTGATACTATTGAAGTCAAAATTGCTGTTAGGCATACCAACATCTACAAAATCAATCGCGCTTGAACCCGAGTCATTTTTAAAGGTGAAATAGTACTCCACGGATACGGTTCCATCTTCGTTAACATAATAATGAACTAATTCATCCGTTAATTGGAATGAGTAGCTTTGGGCATTTGCCCCCGCCGTAAAAATACTTAGGGCAAAAACAAGAATTAGCCCGATCAATAAGATTTTTTGTGAAATATGTTTTACCATTTTGGCTCCTCAGATACTTGGTAGCTAGCGGCACACCAAGGGCAAACCACTACAGGAACGTTATTTTGTATCTTAATATCAGTCGCGGTGATGGAGCCGCCGCAATTATTGCAGCTTAGCTGGTTGATCTTGACTTCGCCTGGTAGATCTACCTGAATGGTTGAGGTGGCGGGTTCGCTGGGTGTTTTCATTTGATTTGCCTTGAACAGCCCATACACCGCCGCTGCCAGTACAAACCCTCCCAGCACCAAAAAACCTAACCCGAAGGAAACCCATCCTGAATTCCCATTTTCAGAAGTGGAACCGACCACCAATAATAGACCATAGCTAAAAATGCAAACACCGATCAGGCATATGAAAGCAAGAACACCAAGGGTAACTTTTTTTGACATGATATCTCCAAATAGATTAATTACAGTATAGCTAGTACACTCAAACACGCAATTGACATTTATCAGGAATTGACGTGACGCCCTATCAATTTAATTTTATAATGATTTATATCTGAACGATTAAAAGGATCAGAAAAACGATGAAATTAACCGAACAATACACTAAATGGAAAGAATCCATCTTAAAACGATCGATCGAAAAATTTCCTGAGAGAAAAGTATCTTTTAAAACCAGCTCAGGCGTAGAAATTCCTCACTTTTTATATCCCTCCTCTGATAACGAAGAATACCTCGGCGCGCTTGGGTTCCCTGGCGAATATCCCTACACGCGCGGTGTGCAGCCCACTATGTATCGCGGCCGCTTCTGGACTATGCGCCAATATTCGGGTTTCTCTACCGCGGAAGAATCGAATAAACGTTATCGCTACCTGCTAAAAGCAGGCCAAACCGGCTTATCGGTCGCCTTCGACCTTCCCACCCAGATCGGCTACGATGCCGACGACGAGATGTCGCTGGGCGAGGTTGGCAAGGTTGGCGTTTCCATCTCATCAATCGAGGATATGGAAACCCTATTTAACGATATCCCACTCGACCAAGTTTCCACTTCTATGACCATCAACGCCCCGGCCGGCGTGCTGCTTGCCATGTACATAGCTGTAGCCAAGCGGCGTGGAATCGAACCATCAAAATTACGCGGAACGATCCAAAACGATATTCTCAAAGAATACATTGCTCGTGGGACGTATATTTACCCGCCCACTCCTTCGATGAGG
>CAIRYE010000076.1 GCA_903882765.1 uncultured Anaerolineae bacterium | reverse complement strand
TATGGTGCCCGGCGTTGACGCTTTGGCTACACCCGCATGCGTTACGGCTTGCCCAACCGGAGCGAGAGCCTTTGGTGACCTTCGGGACCCCAATAGCCCTGTTTCGAAGGTTCTTGAAGAATCCAACACGATCCTTCGATTACGCGAGAACGAACTGAGCACCTCGCCCAGCGTTTACTATGTTCCTCCTACCGACCAGGTAAACAATCCTTTTACTGAAAGCTAACCAATGGAAAACACAATCATATATCCAAAACTTAGGATCGGCAAAAGAATGGTCGATCCATTCCCTTACTGGATGGCCTTTTTGGCATGTCTGGTAATTTTTGGCCTTATTGGCGTTTTCTTCCTTTTTCGGGATGGCTTACAAGTAACCGGTTTATCTAATCGTGTTCCGTGGGGTTTATGGATCTCCATCGACCTCTCCTCGATTGCTTTAGGAGGCAGCGCCTTTGTATTTGGCGCTATGGTCTATATTCTGCAGATGAAGAAATACGAAGCGGTTGGTAAGTTGGCCGTACTTCTCGGATTCCTCGGATATTCTTCAGCAGGTCTAATTCTGTTGATGGATCTTGGGCAGCCTCTACGTTTTTGGCACCCCGTAATTTTCTGGCAGCCTCACTCCCTTTTGTGGGAAGTAACCATGTGCGTAGTTCTTTACCTCACCGTGTTGGTGATCGAACTACTTCCAATCCTTCTTGAACACCCCATCTTTGATGAGCACCCTCTTTGGAAGGAATTCCCCTTCATTGCTAAAATCGCCCCATATACTAAGACCATTACCCATTACGTACACAAGTTTGGTTTAGGCTTAGCGATCCTTGGAATGACCCTCTCCTTGCTGCATCAAGCCTCGCTTGGCGCAACCTATGCTGTGCTATACGGCCGCGGAATTTGGTTCAACCAAAGCGCGCCTACCCAATTCGTCTTCTCGGCGATGAGTGGCGGAATTTCCCTGCTATTTATCCTGTCGATCTTTGTTTTCAGAGTTATGCGCCCCGGTATCGTAAAGGATGAGATCTTTTATAATATCGCCAGATTAGCCGGAGCTGTAACGCTCTTATTGACCTACCTAAAAGTATGGGATTGGGCCGTAAGTAATTACTACAGTTTCAACGAACAAATCACCCTTCAAACAGAATTGCTGAACAAAATCGCCCCTTATTCCCTCTCCTTCTGGTTAGGGCAAGCCCTTTTCCCGGCGATAGCGGGTGGGGTGTTGCTGAATGCGAAGAAGATAAAGAACTTTAAGATTCTGATGGCGGTTGCTGTTCTGCCAGTGGTATCCACTATCATCACCCGTTGGAATTACAATTTTTCAGGTTTGATCGGCTCAACTACGTATGATCCTTATACTCCGATCGTCCGGCTCAATTCATATACTCCAACTTGGGTGGAGTTTGCCGTCGGTGGTCTAGTGATATCTTATTGGTTGATCGCTTTCAGCCTTGCGACACGGTATTTACCGTTTGGCAACCCTGAAGAACACAAATCTCACTAAGATAAAAATTTATGAAATTCTAAAAAAGTGCCGGAAAATGATCCGGCACTTTTTTTATCGATCTTCCCCATTGCCACCATTTTTTCTATTAAAGAACCGAAACCAGGGTCAAAATCGTTGGATCTGAACCTGAAGGGGCTTTATCCCAATATCCTATGTTTTTTCTAATCCTCTCTTAATCTTGGTATGTACAATATGTTATTACTTATTCATATTTTTATCATTGGAGGCCAAATGACTAATCCCAGAATCAAATTCATCATCGGCGGATTTTTTATCCTTGCTGCTGTTGTTTATCTCATTTTTTCATCTACTCAGGCAAGCGCGCAATATTTCCTCACTGTTGAGGAATTGATCGCTCAAAAAGACGCTATGGTAGACCAAAACGTTCGTGTTTCAGGCGCTGTTATCGGCGATAGCATTAAATACAATTCAGACGAATTAAAACTCGAGTTCATTGTTGCTCACGTAACCGGTGATAATGCTGAAATTGAGAAATTGGGCGGTCTTGCCAGCGTTTTACACCAAGCCGTAATTGAACCCTCCAGGCCAAAGTTACAAATCGTTTATGTTGGTGTGAAACCCGACCTCATGCGCAATGAAGCCCAGGCCATTATGACTGGCCACCTCGGCGCGGATGGAATCTTCTACGCTGACGAATTATTACTCAAATGCCCCACCAAGTATGAAGAGGCTGTTCCTGAACAGGCCGAAGGATAACCCTTTTTCCTTTCTTTCAAATAAGAGTATCGGATCGCACCCGATACTCTTTCCGTTAATTATTGGAGTTGTTTAATGATCCCTGATTTTGGATACGGAATTTTAGTTCTATCTTTTGTACTCTCTATCTTTGCGGTAATTTCCGCAATTTATGGTTATTACCAAAATTCCTTTGCTTGGGTTGAGAGCTCACGGTTAGCTATGCAGCTGACCTTCCCGCTTATTACCGTTTCTGTTGGCACGTTGATCTATTTATTGGTAAACGACGAATACCATGTGGCGTTTATTTATGAAGTTACCAGCCGATCTATGCCGATGTACCTAAAGGTCACCTCACTTTGGGGTGGTCAATCGGGTTCACTTTTATTTTGGGGCTGGTTGATGTCCGCTTTCGCGACGGCAGTCACATTTCGAAAATGGGATCGGGATCGTGAGTTTTTACCTTGGGTTGTGGTTGTTTCGAGCATAACCCTCGCATTCTTCATCGGCTTGGTCGTTTTTTACGAAAACCCCTTTGAAAAATTCTGGCAAACATTCAGCGGAGATGTTATCGCAGCGATGTTCCAGCCGGCTGGGTCAACACCCTTCACCCCACCAGATGGAAAAGGTTTAAATCCATTACTGCGCCACCCCGGTATGATCATTCACCCTCCTATGCTCTATTTAGGGTTTGTTAGCTTTGTCATCCCGTTCGCCTTCGCCATCGCGGCGCTTGTAACTGGCCGAACAGACGATCGTTGGACGAGGATCACCCGCCGATGGACCATTGTAGCTTGGCTCTTTTTATCGATCGGCCTAATTCTGGGCGGCCGCTGGGCGTATGACGTGCTTGGTTGGGGCGGTTATTGGGGTTGGGATCCGGTTGAGATCGCGGCGTTTATGCCATGGCTCATCGGTACGGCTTTCTTACATTCCGTAATGATCCAAGAAAAGAGAGGGATGTTCAAGGAATGGAATATGATCTTGATCATT
>CAIRYE010000075.1 GCA_903882765.1 uncultured Anaerolineae bacterium | reverse complement strand
TCATTCGATCGCCTTCGACCCGATCTCAGCGGAAAAAGGTGAATTTCGCCATTTTATGCAGAAAGAAATTCACGAACAAGTTCGCTCTGTCACTGACACATTAGCGGGACGGATCGATTTTGATAAAAACAAGATCTTTTTACCCACTCTAAATTTAACGGCTGAAAAAGCCAAAAAGATCGAAAAAATATATGTAACTGCCTGCGGCACCGCTGCTTATGCAGGGATGGTTGGCAAAACGTTGCTTGAAAAGATCGCGCGCATCCCTACTGAAGTCATTATCGCCTCTGAGTTTCGATACTCTGACCCGATCGTGGATGACAAATGTGTTGTTCTTGCCATCTCCCAATCGGGAGAAACCGCTGATACTTTAGCCGCCATGGAAGAAGGGCGGAAAAAAGGCGCGTTGGTTTGGAGCATTGTGAACGCGATCGGCTCACAGGCTATGCGCATCGCGGACGGGACTATCTCTATGCAAACCGGTCCTGAGATCGGGGTTGCCTCAACCAAAGCGTTTACAGCCCCCATTGTTGACCTGTATATGCTGGCTGTTTTCATCGCTGGCCTGCGCGGAACGATCTCGGCTGAGGAAAACAAACAATTGATCTCTGACCTGCGTTTGCTGCCTGAGTTGGTTGGCAATACCCTGAAAAATGAACCCGCCATCGAAGGCATCGCCAGCCGATTTGGCGAAATGCGCGATTGCCTGTATCTTGGGCGTGGGATCAATATGCCGATCGCTTACGAAGGAGCTCTGAAACTAAAAGAAATTTCCTACATTCATGCCGAAGGCTACCCGGCTGGTGAAATGAAACATGGTCCGATCGCGCTCATTGATGAGAATATGCCGGTCATTTGCATCGCCCCGCAGGATCCCTGGCACGAAAAAATGGTCAGCCAGATTCAGCAAGCCAAGGCCCGTAAGGCCAAGGTGATCGCGGTAGCAACCGAAGGCGACGATTTGATCGCGGGGATGGCTGACGAGGTGCTTTGGATACCGAAATGTCCGTGGATGCTTAGCCCGGTCATCACGGTCCTTCCGCTGCAGCTGCTCGCCTACCACATCGCCACCAATCGCGGTTTGGATGTGGACCAACCAAGAAATTTGGCCAAAAGCGTTACCGTAGAATAAACCAAAACAAAAGAGAGGTTCACCGCGAAATACGGTGAACCTCTCTTTTTTATTTAAGAATCCAGTTTATCGTGTGTACAAATTACATCTCAACTACGATCACGTCATAATAAGAGCCGGCTCCAAAGCCATCAAACAGAATATGGTCTCCCGATTTGATATTGGGAAGCTGTCGAAGGAAGGCAATGACGCAAGAAGCGGCGGATACATTGCCGAAGTCATTCAACGTCCATGGCATTGGGTACGAAATACCTTCTTTGAGCAAGTGTTTGGCCTTTAGTTGGTTGATCTTGTAATTGGCGTGGTGAACGATCCCGAGATCGATCTTTTTTTCAGGGGTGCCGTTCTTTTTCATCAGCTCAACATAGTCGTTATAAACATCCGTCACGGCTACAACGCCATTTCGAACGAATAATTTCACCATACCCATCAACCCAGCCATCAAAATGGGCAGACCGTTGGCGGGTTCGTGCATCATACCTGCTACTCGGAGATGATCGGCGGCTACTTCGGTCACTTCAACAAGAGAATCCGCAGTATTTTTTTGGCGGGAGTGCGGGTAGTACATTCGGACCTGCAAAAGCCCTTCCTCATCAAAATTCTCGGAGGAACGACCGGCTAAAAATTTCATGCTTTTGCCCGGGATAAACCCAAAGATCCCCGCGCCATTCCCAAACAATTGCAGAGCGTTCTTATCCATCGATTCGCAGGTGAAGCGGCTAAGCCCCTCAATGCCACCCACTAAAACCTTCTTGCCTTTCATCGCCTGCGCGATGATGTTGCTGCCGGTTTTCCCGAGGC
>CAIRYE010000074.1 GCA_903882765.1 uncultured Anaerolineae bacterium | reverse complement strand
TGCGCCATGATCACCGCCGCGGTAGTGAAGGGAAGATGCACGCCAGCTTGGTGAAGCAGGTCGCCGAACAGGCCATTGCGGCCAAAGGTCATTAGCAGACCTAAGCCGGCTACCGAGGGAGGCAGCACTACTGGTAGATCTACCAGCAGGGTTACCACGGAGCGCAGCGGGAACTTCCAATAGGTGAGGGCGAACGCCAGCGGGGTGCCCAGCCCAACGATGATCACCATGCTGATGACGCTGGTGAGCATGCTGAGCTTTAGAGCGAGCACGGCATCGCCGGTAAAGGCGGCGCCACTAGTGGGCGCCAAGGGGTAGTTGAGAAAAAGCGAGGTGATGGGGGTGACCAAGAAGACGATCAAGACAAAACTAAGCAAAGCCAACAGGAACCCTCCCGATCTGTTTGATCGGGAAGATCCTTTCTTTGGTAGCAGAGATGATTGGGTCTTACTCACCGGGAAGGAAACCCCATTTAGCTAGGATAGTTTGCCCTTCGGCAGAGAGGATAAAATCGACAAATTTCTGCGCCATCTCGGCGTTCTTGGATGCGCCAAGAACCGCGATGGGGTAGCTGGCGATCTGATTGTTTTCGTCAGGGATTACGATGGTGTTCAGTTGCGCTGCGGAGGCATCGGTAACATAGACGATGGCGGCATCGGCTTCTCCCAGCTGAACTTTGGCGGTAACTGCTTTTACGCTGTTTTCGTAGCTAACGGTGTTTGCCAAAACCTTAGCGCTAAAATCGGCACCATAAACGGCGTTGAGGCTGTCGAGGGTTTTGAGGGCATAATCGCCGGCGGGAACTTCTTTGGCGGCTAACACTACTTTTACGCCCGCGGCAGCCAGGTCTTCTAACTTGGTTAGGTTAGCCGCGCTGGATGAAACGACTACGGTAAGTTTATTTTTTACTTGGATCTTCGATTCCACCGTAACCGCGCCAGATCCTACCAGGACATCCATTTGTTTTTTGCTGGCGGGGGCGAACACGTCCGCTTCTGCGCCTTCTTGAACCTGGGTGAGCAGGGTTTGGCTGCCGGCGAAGTTGTAGCTCACCGTTACGCCTGGGTTGGCAGCCTGAAACGCGCTGGCGATCTCGGCATAGGCATCGGTAAGCGAGGCGGCGGCGAAGACCACTAGGGTTACAGGTTCGGCAGTGGGGGCTTCCGTTGCCGCGGGGGCTTCGGTATCGACGGGAGCCGCGGGGGCAACGGGCGCTTCGGTGGCCGATGGGGCAGACGGTGCGCAAGCGCCTAACAGCATGCTGAGAACGATCAGCAGGCATAAGAACAGGATTCGTGCGTTTTTCTTCATCTTCATTTCTTTCTCGCGACCTCAGGGAAATTCTGGAGCAACCATTGCTCGATCGCGCGCAATTGCGCTACGCGAAGGTCCAGGCTTAACAGGTTAGGGTCCCCGGGGTTCGTGGAAATCTCTCCGGCGGCGTTCAATCCATCTGTTAGGGCATCTGAAAGGCGTTTCTTTTGTTTGCTAATGGCATCCAATTGGTTGAGGATCGCGTTTTCAACATTGTGGGGGAAAAGTTTTTGAAGGAAGTACAAGCGGGTGAAAAATCCGAGCCGAATGCCTCGGGCAGTGGAGGGGCTAACCTTGCCCAACCACCAATCGAAGCGCTCTTTGCCTTCTTCGGTAATGCTGAGCGTTTGCGGGGAGGTAGTTTTTCCTTTTTCACCGCCGGCGCTGATGTAGCCTTTTTCTTCCATCCGTTTTAGCACGCTGTAGGTTTGGCTTTGGCTGATGTTCCAAATGTAGCCGAGGCGAGTGAGGATGCTTTGGTGCAGTTCGTAGCCGTGGCTGGGAGAATCGTACAACAAGCCTAGCAGGGTAAATTCAGGGGAGAGTTCGTCGGATCGGGTTGGCTTCATTGGTTTTACTCACTGAGTGAGTATAGTATAGTGCCGCCAAGGGAGTTGTGTCAAGAACTCGCCGCCGTAGAATGTCACCTGAGAGACAGTCTAATTGTCACCTTTAAACAAAGAACGCCCCCGATGGGTTGGTTTCGGAGGCGTTTGCAGGCTTAAGTTGTTAGCTGTGCAGGTTGGC
>CAIRYE010000073.1 GCA_903882765.1 uncultured Anaerolineae bacterium | reverse complement strand
AGTGAAGTATTGTCCTTCACAAAATTACACGAAGAACATGTTTCTGGTGAAAATATCGATTGTTCAATGTGTCATACATTTAGCCGACCTGAAAGAAATCTAAGAATTGGAATTGTTACCGATAATTAAGGAACATTCTTAGAATAAAACGAACCCTTCCAGGTTTCTTTTCTGGAAGGGTTTTTGTTTTCGGTCATTACTAGAACAAAAATTGGGTCTGAATCTGGAGCTGGAATCACATTTTTTCTTAAAGTTGTCCAAGTGACTATTGTCTTTAACATTGATGACATTAGAAATTGTAATGATAGGGTATTATTCAGTATCATTTTGCTTATGAGTGGTTTTATTATCCAGATTTCGAGGAGATAGCATGCAGGCTGTACCTGGTGAATTTTTAGAGATCGATCGCAAGAATAGAGCTAACCAACCTTTTAATGACCTAACCCTTCGCCCGGCGTCTGAACGTGTTTGCGATTTCGAGGATGTTGTCATCGAATTCGACGAAACGAGAGCCAAAGTCGAAGCTGCCCGATGTATTCACTGCCCAGACCCCGCCCCATGTATGGTCGCTTGCCCCACTCACAACGATATTCCTTCCGCGATGTGGCTGATCGAGCGTGGCGATTATAAAGGCGCGTCCGCTATTTACCACCAAACATCTTCTTTGCCAGAAATTTGTGGAAGAGTTTGCCCTCACGAACAACTCTGCCAAGGTTCTTGTGTACTCAACAAAGATCACGAACCGGTACTCACCGGCCAATTAGAAGTATTCGCCCTTGAATGGGAACGTGAAAACAATCCTTACAAAGTCACAAAAGAAAAAACATCCAAACACAAAGTTGCTGTAGTTGGCGCTGGCCCCGCAGGCATGGCATGCGCCCATGTACTCCTCCAAAAAGGGCACGAGGTCACTGTTTTTGAGTCCAAACCCGCCCCGGGCGGATTAATGGTTTATGGCATTCCCAATTTTAAATTACCAAAAACAGCGGTTTTTGAAAAATGGCAAGACCTTTTGGACGCTGGTGTAAAGTTCCAAGGAAATACATATATTGGCCGCGATAAGACTGTTGATGGTCTTTTTGCCGAAGGTTATAGCGCAGTGTTCCTTGGGGTTGGTACAGGCATCGACGCAAAGATGGAGATCCCGGGGGAAGACCTGCCGGGTGTCTATGAAGCCACCGATTTCCTTATCCGTGGGAATGTTGAAGACCATAACTTACCCGCTGACAAAAAAGAAAAACCTCTTCTAGGAAACAAAGTAGCCGTGATCGGTGGCGGCGATACCGCATCCGACTGCCTTCGAACAGCGCTTCGATTAGGCTCCGAGGAAGTGATCTGTTTGTACCGCCGAACCGAGAACGAAATGCCCGGTGGCAAGAAAGACCGCCAGATGGCTAAAGACGAAGGCGCTCAGTATCGCTTCCTTACCCAACCAGTTCAATTTTTGGCGGGTGAAGATGGTCGGCTTGCTGCTGTAGAATGCATCGAAATGAAATTAGGCGAACCTGACGCGAAAGGTAGACGTAAACCTGTTCCGGTAGAAGGTTCTAATTTCTCCATCGCCATCGATAGCGCCATCAAAGCGCTTGGCTATTGGCCTGATCCGATTCTTGGAAAAACTACCCCTAATCTCGATGTTCACGACTGGGGTCTGATCACGGTCAGCGATCGCCAATCCTTTAAGACCACCAGACCTGGTGTTTTTGCAGGCGGCGATGACGTAACGGGACCTGATCTGGTAGTAACAGCAATGGTCGCTGGCCGCAAAGCCGCTCTAGCGATCAATAACTATCTCGATAACCTTTAGCTAGTATTTTTTTCAAAAGAACCTTAAAACCATCGTACAATAACGTTACGATGGTTTTATTATTTCTATGATCAAAAAATGGTATATCCTACCCCTTATGGTTCTCGCCGGGCTCATTTTTCTTTCGAAAAGCACCCCAAACCTTACGAACCTCGAAGCGATCGATCTGGTGACATCTGACCATAATTTTGATATAGTCCGTTGGGAATTTATGGCAATCTGGAAAAAAGCTCAAGCGAGATCGCTCAACCTACCTGCCTACCTGCCCTCGGAAAAACAAGTTCAACTCATCAAAGCCTATTATTCCAGCCCCGATCTTGCGACACAGGCAGCGCTTGATCCAGATTCTTACGCGCTAGTTTTAGAGTCTTTTATTGAAAACCAATTTGAAACAGCGATCTCCAAAAATAACCTGACCGGAAATTTTTCCATTCATCTACCTGTTCTTTACTTTACAACCCCTTTACCGCTCAACCTTATTGTTTCGCGCCGAGATATTATCCAAACAGAATTTACCAAAGTTTTGGACCCTATCCCACTGGATGAATTAGACGCGTTTGAGGTGAATTTAGACAAAAGGTATGGGGTTTCAACCATCGTCGAAGAGATCGGCGGATATTCGACCTACCCAACAATGGTTATGCGTACTCCTAACTTCCGATGGCAATCAGAAACGATCGCCCATGAATGGATACATATTTACCTTGCCACAAAACCTCTAGGTCTAAATTACACCTCGCAAAACTTGAGGACCTTCAACGAAACGGTCGCCTCCATCGCTGGCGAGGAACTTGGGAGAATGGTTTTTGAGACCTATTATGCAGCCCCTAAACCTGCCCCTCAGCCAGCAAGAAACGAACCAAATCCATCAATTCCCGTTTTTGATTATCAACAATTCATGTTCGATACCCGAAATAAGGTGGATTCGTTGCTAAAAGAAAAAAAGATCGAGCAAGCGGAAGCATATATGATAGATCGAAAGGACATCCTCAACCAAAACGGGTACGGAATTCGAAAGATCAACCAAGCATTTTTTGCTTTTCATGGCTCCTATAGCTCTAACCCTATTAGCGCGGCTGGCAGTGACCCAATTGGCGATGCGTTACGGCGGTTTAGGGCAGAGTCACCCAATTTGCGCGTCTTTTTGGAAAAAGTATCGAGGATCTCAACTGACCAAGAAGTTGAAGAGTTCATCAACAATCACTAATTGAAATAATCTCTCATTTCCCGATTATAATAAGCGAGTTAAATTCACAATGGAGAAACTCTAAATGGACATCCTAACAACTTTGATCGACATCTTCCTTCACCTCGATACATACTTGGAAACTATCATCGCCCAGTATGGAACGCTAACTTATTTACTGTTATTTTTCGTTATCTTCGCGGAAACCGGATTCGTTGTTACACCTTTCCTGCCTGGCGATTCACTTATTTTCGCCGCTGGTATCTTTGCTGCCAAAGGCGATTTTAATCTGGCATTGCTCTTTATTCTGCTCACCATTGCCGCTATAGGTGGCGATGCAGTTAATTATTGGATCGGCAACAAGATCGGCCCTCGCGCATACACTGGGGAAGTAAAGCTGATCAAAAAGGAATACATCGACAGAACCCATGCCTTCTTCAACAAGCATGGTGGAAAAACCATCTTCTTAGCAAGATTCGTTCCCATCGTTCGAACATTTGCCCCATTTGTTGCTGGCGTTGGCGATATGTCCTACAGCTACTTCTTTAAATACAATGTGGTTGGCGGCGTTGCTTGGGTCAGTATTTTTCTAGCTTTAGGCTATTTCTTTGGCAACATACCTTTTGTTGAAAAGAATTTTGAATTCGTTATTGTAGGCATCGTTTTGATCTCCGTCATCCCAATGGTGATCGAGTGGATCAACCATAAACGACAGCAAAAAGCCCACTAATAATCTTAATTAATAGCGCTTCGCTCAGGACAGTAAGTTTATGATAAAATAGACTGACTGGTCAGTTTATGAGCGAAGCGCCTACTACACGAGAACGAATTCTTGAAGCCGCGATCAATGTCTTTTCCTCCAAGGGGTATCATGACACAAGGATGGATGATATTGTCGAAGCATCCCAAAGCTCTAAAGGGTCTATCTATTTTTACTTTAAAAGCAAACAAGATATCTTTCTAGGCCTGATTGATACCTTCATCGGTTTACTTGAAAACCGAGTGTCCAAGATCATCGATTCTGAACAAAAAGGTTCGTCGCAACTCCCTTCCATCAATACAGAAGTCATCTCCCTCTTTAACCAATATAGGAAACTCGCGAAGATCGTTCTAATCCAGGCCGTTGGCCTCGGAGAACTTTTTGAAAACCGCCGACGCATGGTTAATGATCGATTCTGCGATATTATCCAAAAAAGGCTCGATCGTTCCGTCGCGGATGAGAGCCTGCCCCCGATGAATACCGCTATTATCGCCAGACTTTGGGTTGGGGCAATGAATGAATTGATCATTCATTGGATCTATAACCCCGATTTCGACCTTGAGCAACATCTTCCCGACATCAACCAATTTTTTATTAATTCAATTAAATATCAGGAGACAAAATAATGAGGAAATTTGTATTATTAGTATTTATGGTAGCAATCATTTTGACCGGCTGCAGCCCTGTCGCGGCTACCAAAACGACCATCAAATTCGCCTATTTGCCTATTGTGGACTCATTACCGCTGTTTGTCGCGCAAAAAGAAGGATTATTTGAAAAGTACAACGTAAATGTTGAACTTGTTCCTGTAACCTCCGCGCCAGAGCGCGATCAACTATTTCAGGCTGGCCAAGTTGATGGCGTTATCAATGAATTGCTCAACGCTATGCTATTCAACAAAGACGGTGTCAAGGTCCAGGTAGTTCGCCACGCGCTCATGGCGGATGATAAGACTGCCCACTTCTTCGTATTAGCCTCATCGAGCTCCGGCATTACCGATGTTGCGAGCTTAAAAGGGGTCGAAATTGGTATTTCTCAAGGTACGATCATTGAATATGTAACTACACGCTTGCTTGAAGAAAATGGCCTCGCCAAGGATGATATCAAATACGTTGCCATCCCCAAACTTCCTGATCGCCTTGCCTTGCTGCTCTCTGGAGAAGCAAAAGCGGTTGTACTCCCTGATCCTTTGGCATCAATGGCACTGGCGAAGGGTGCCATCAATATTATCGATGATACAAAAAATCCGGCTGCTGGCGCCAGTGTTATCTCTCTCAGCAAAAAGCTGATCGATTCCGATCCGGCCGCAGCCTCCGCCTTCCTCAAAGCAATCGATGAAGCTTCAGCAATGATCAATGCCGACCCTGCAAAATTCAAAAGCTTGCTTGCTGAAAACAAAGTTGTTCCCCCTGATCTTCTCGAAACCTTCACTTTTCCTGTTTTCCCCGGCGCAACACTTCCAACCCAAGAGGATTGGGATGATGTAACCGCTTGGGCTTTAAAGGGCGGCATATTACCACAAGCGCTAGATTACGCCGGTTCAGTGACGGATGCCCTGCTAAAATAAAAGCACAACCATGATCGATCTTCAGAACATCTCATTTGACCATCACAAAACACCGATCTTCAAGGAACTTTCTTTGAAGATCGGTAAGGGTGAAACGTGGGCCATCGTTGGACCATCCGGATGTGGAAAGACCACCTTGCTCTCACTTGTCTGCGGTCTACTCAAGCCGAAGGCCGGACAGGTGATGATCGATGGGATGTTACTGATCAAACCGCGAAAACAAACTGGTCTCATTTTGCAAGATTACGGCTTGTTACCCTGGGCAACCATCCGGGATAACATATTGCTCGGTAAAAAACTGCAGCAGTTTGGTTTATCAACACTTTTTGAATCAAATCAGCGTTTTGAGACCCCTGAATATGATGGGTGGATAACAAAACTTGGGTTATATGATCTCCAAGAAAAATACCCCCATCAATTATCTGGCGGTCAAAAACAACGGGCCGCCATCGCCCGAACCTTCATCCTAAACCCCGATCTGATCCTGCTTGATGAGCCCTTTTCCGCATTGGACGGTCCCACACGTGAAGCTTTGATCGAGGAGATCCGATCCTACATATCAGCGCAACATACCACTCTGCTTATGGTGACCCATTCCATTGATGAGGCTTTTGTTTTGTGCGATCATTTTTTGGTGATCTTGGACGCTCCGAACAATTCTTTTGAAACGATCCACTTAGAAAGCGGTACAGACCGCGCTGAAACAATTGAACGGGTGAAACACCTTATGCGCATTTCGATGGATAACGAGGATAAATAGGTGGCAAAGATCAAACCAAAGGAATTTTTGATCGCCTTTGCCATTTTATTGGCTGCTTGGTTTTTGCTTTCGGTGATTGTCGACCGCTCCATATTACCTGGACCGATTTTAGTATTCCAAACATTCTTCCATGAAATTATCAAAGGTGAGATCATTGTTCACTTTTTTTACAGCCTAATGCGAGTGTTTGCTGGTACAGTTTTGGCCGTCCTTCTGGCAACCCCAATCGGTCTGATTTTAGGGCAATTCCCCTCGATCAATCGAGTAGTCTCCCCCATCATCTACATTCTTTACCCCATCCCAAAAGTGGTTTTTATTCCGATCATTTTTCTCTTTACCGGGATAGGTGAAGTCTCAAAAATTTTGATCATCCTGATCATCCTATTCTTTCAAGTTCTCGTACTCGTCAAAGACCAAGCATCCGATATTAAACGCGAGCTTATCTTATCCGTCCGCAGTCTTGGGGCTGGTCGCAAAGCTTTATTATGGTTCGTATATCTACCCGCCTGCCTTCCACCCATATTCACGGCCCTAAGACAATCCATTGGCACGGCTGTCGCTGTTTTATACCTCTCCGAGTTATTCGCCACCACGTATGGCCTGGGTTATTTTATTTATCTGCAAGGGTCTACCCTTATGAACTTTCCGGCAATGTATGCAGGGATCATCGCTATGAGCATCCTTGGTATCAGCCTCACATCCATTATCAATTTGCTCGAAGCCTATTATTGCCCTTGGAAAAAACAAAATTAAAAAGAAAAGCCTGAGGGTGTAGGTAACCCCCAGGCTGAATTTGAAGCATTACCAATATTATTTCTTTGGTTTAATGGTGTTGTAAACAGCGTACAAAGCCGCGACCCCCAAAACAATTAAGCTAGCTACCAATGATGAAACCGATCCGGTGGGAAGCTTAGAAAAAGCCGCATCCAACAGGAAGCCAAGAATGAGCAAACCCCCAAACATCCGATTGTGGTAAAAACAAACCCCTGAAAGATAGGTTGGCCAAAACGCCTCAAACCCAGCAGGTGGTTCATCGGGGCGAGGTTTGGAGAGGATCACAACCGCGAACATGGCTCTTTTTAGGGCAAATAGCACCAACAGCAAAACCGGGGATAAAAATTGTGTGGCGACCAAATAGATGATCACACCATAGGCGGCAACCAAAGTGAAGATTGTTGTTGCGCGAGCAAAAGGCTCACCAACGCGTACTGGGAAGGTGCCAACCCCTTTTGCTTTATCAGGCTTCATCTTATCGGTATGTTTAGCATAATTGATGCTCGCCACGGTAAGACCCCACGGAATCCCCGCAAGAGCGATCATCCAACTCATTGTGCCGCTTAGAACCAAATACACAGCGGAAACCATTATTGGTCCCCAAATGAGGAAAATGGTAAATTCACCTACCGCGAAATATTTCATTGGCCAAGTGTAGAAGAGGAGAATGATAGCGCCAAAAACAAACAAGGCGATCACGTTTCCCAAGGCTTCAGGGTGAGTGGTAAAGGTATACCAAACCGCGTAAAAACCACAGATCGTAGCGATAAAACCGCTAACAAGGAACCAATTTATTTGCTGCTTGGTGTTCCAAAAACCTTGAACAAGTGGGTGAACCCCGTACTGAGTTCTAAAATAGTTATCCGCGTCTACACCGCGTGTGAAATCGGTGTAATCATTGAGTAAATTATTAGTGCCATGAGCAACAAACAAACCAATAGTGATGATAAGCCATGGGAGAAAGTTAAATGTGCCATCCTTCCATGCAAGTAGACCAGCAATGATGGAGGAGTAGACTGTAACGGTAGTGACAGCAGAGCGGGTGGCGATCAACCACTTCGAAAACACGTCCAGTGCATCCCATTCAGCCTTGTCATCCATTTTGATCAATTCCCAGGATGCTTTTTTCCACATTCCAAAATTAATTTTCATACTTCGCCTTCGGTTT
>CAIRYE010000072.1 GCA_903882765.1 uncultured Anaerolineae bacterium | reverse complement strand
GTTCCTTTCTTTTTTGGCGGGGAAGACCTACTGCGCTCTAAATCGCTCGACCGGGATTCCTACAATTCTGGCGATTGGTTCAACCAGATCGATTGGACCTATAACTCAAACAATTGGGGGAAAGGTTTGCCGATCAAAGGAAGGGATAAGTGGTTCATCTTCTCTCATTTGTTGGCCGATGAAAGCCGCAAGCCAACCCGAAAAGATATCCTCTTCGCTGCGGAAATGTTCAGAATGTTCCTTGCAATCAGGAAGAGTTCACTTTTATTCCGGTTGCGAGATTCGGAGCACATTAAAAAGTGTCTGACCTTTCTGAATAACGGCCCTCATCAGATACCCGGATTGATCGTGATGAAATTGGACGATCGCTTTGGTGTTGACCCGAAATTTAGCTCTATCATTGTTTTGTTCAACTCCAACCCAGGCGCGGTGTACTTTGGCAATGCCGATTTGGTGGAAAGCCAATACAAACTGCACCCAACTCAATTAGGTTCATCGGATGAACTTCTTAAGAAAGCTAGTTTTGATCCCGGTTTAGGGGAGTTTGTAGTTCCTGCCCGTACCACTGCTGTTTTTGTTTTGGAGAGGAATTCTTAACGTTTTCTTGATTCCAATTCCTTAAGAATATCTTCCAGAGTTAGCCCTTTGTACGCCATTAAGACCATCACATGGTAGGTAAGGTCAGAGATCTCTTCGATCAGCCGTTCATTAGATTGTGAAAGGGCAGCCACCACCACTTCGGTCCCCTCCTCCCCCACTTTTTGCGAGATCTTGCTTATCCCTTTTTGAAACAAGGAAGCCGTGTAAGAACCATCCGCGGATGAATCTTTGCGGCTTTTGATGGTTTCGAACAATTCTTCAAATGTCATAGGATTCTTGTCCCTTATATTCAAATTTGTACTTCTCTAAAGAAGCAGGTTTTTTCGCCAGTATGACAGGCAGGGCCAGCAGGTTCTACTTCCACAAGGAGTGTATCCAAATCGCAATCGATACGAACCCTTTTTACTTTTTGGGTATTTCCCGAGGTGCCGCCTTTGTGCCAAAGCTCTTGGCGCGATCTGCTCCAAAACCAAGTGTCACCGGTTTCCATCGTCTTATCGTAGGCTTCCTGATTCATCCAAGCCACCATTAACACATCCCGGGTCGCGGCATCCTGAACAACACAGGGTAATAATCCATTCTCATCAAATTTAATATTCATAATTTCACTCATATTCGTATCTTAAGCCCTTTTGCGGTAAGGTATTGTTTGATCTGCGGAACGGTGTATTCACCATAATGTAACATCGAAGCTACTAAAGCGGCATCAGCTTTTCCTTCCGTTAGAACTTGGTACATATGCTCTGGTGTTCCGCCGCCGCCAGAAGCGATAACTGGCACTTGGACAGCCTCCACGATTTTGCGGGTCAGGTTTATTTCATAGCCATTCTTTGTGCCATCAGCATCGATCGAGTTGACCACCATCTCACCGGCACCAAGTTGCTCGCCTTTTTTTGCCCATTCAATGGCATCTAAACCGGTTGGCGTGCGTCCGCCGTTGATGATGATCTCGTAACCGTTTGGGATTGCGCTGGTCATCGGCACTTTCAGAACATCCATCGATAAAACAACCGCTTGGTTGCCAAAAGCATTGGCGGCTTCTCGAATCAACTCCGGATTTTTTATCGCTGCAGAGTTGAGATTGATCTTTTCAGCGCCCGCTTGCAGCACATTAAAGCAATCTTCAATAGTTCGTAAACCACCCCCTACCGAAAAAGGGATAAAGATCTGTTCTGCGACGCTTCGCACCACATCGATCATAATATCTCGATGATCGCTGGAGGCGGTGATATCGTAAAAAACCAGCTCATCCAGTCCATCCTCAAAATATTGGCGCGCTTTGCTTATTGGGTCGCCAATATCCTGTGTATCAACGAATCGGATGCTTTTAGCTAACTTTCCATCGCGAACATCAAGGCAGGAAATAATTCTTTTACTCAACATAATAGCCTACGGTATCCATCGATTGAAATTTTCGAGCAGTTTTAGGCCGGTTCGCCCACTTTTCTCAGTATGAAACTGAACCGCGAATAAGTTTTTTACTCCAATGGCAACCGGAAATGTAATCCCATACGTGCAGGTAGCAAAAACCTGTTGTGGATCTACAGGCGCGGTGTAATAGGAATGAACAAAGTAAAACTCGCTTCCGCTGGTCAGTCCGTCCAATACTGGGTGGGCTTTGCGGAGGTTGATCTCATTCCAGCCCATATGGGGAATCTTTAAACCATTGTTGGGGAATTGAAAGCGCTTTACATCACCGGAGATCAAGTCTAAACAAGGGGTATCCCCTTCTTCTGAGTGGGTCAGTATGATCTGGCTGCCAATACAAATGCCGAGAATTGGTATGCCTTGCTGAAAGGCATCTGTGATGGCAAAATCCAACCCTCGTTCTTTTAGAACCTCCATCGAGGCGCTGGCATGGCCGACCCCGGGGAAGATGATATGGTCAGAGTTGAGAATGACCTTTGGATCCGAGCTGATCCGATTTTCAATTCCGAGGTAGTTGAGGGCGCGCTGAACCGATGTTTGGTTTCCGGCTTTGTAATCAATGATCGTTAGCATATTAGATCTCGAAACAATCCTGTAAATTGATTTGGCCATTGTAAAGTGCCCGGCCGATGATAATGCCAGCAACCCCTGCTTGTTTTGCCTTGATTACATCATCCAATCGCGATACTCCACCGGAAGCGACCACCTGTAAGCCTGTGTTTTTTTGAAGCTCGATAGCTGATTCCAAATTCACACCTTGTCCAACACCGTCACGGTCTACATCGGTTAGAACACACCAGCGCACACCGGCGTTATAAAGGTCTTGGCCGGCTTGGTTCACGCTGATCGGCATTGATTCTTGCCACCCTTTGATCATTACTTTGCCATTCTTCGCGCCAATATCTCCCGCGATTTTTTCAGCGCCATATAGTCGAATGGCTGTTTTTACCAATTCGGGTTGCAGAACGGCAATTGTTCCAAGGAAAATACGATCAACACCAAGCGAATTGAGTAGATCGATCTTTTCTAAAGAACGCACCCCGCCTCCGAATTCTACTTTCAATCCTACCGCTCGTATTTGTTCCAAGGCATGTAGATTACTGGTTTCGTCTTCGCCAAAGGCAC
>CAIRYE010000071.1 GCA_903882765.1 uncultured Anaerolineae bacterium | reverse complement strand
TCTTTTGCCGTTCTTGATAAAACAGGTACCCTAAAAGCATTCATCGGTCGCGTGGTCAAACGTTTTCGAAACCAAAAATATCTTTTACTTTGGATGGTTTGTCTTGCGTTCATGTTCCTTGGTTCAACGCTTGGCACTTTTGAAGAAGTAGTATTGCTTGTACCGTTGATGATCGCTCTCTCCTACTCTCTCGGCTGGGATGCGTTGATTGGGCTAGGTATGTCGATCTTGGCAACTAACCTCGGTTTTTCCGCGGCGATCTCGAACCCCTATACCTTAGGGGTAGCCCAACAGCTCGCTGGTCTTCCCATATTTTCCGGCGCTTTATTTCATACCCTCATCTTTGTTGTCATTTACCTCATCTTAATGTTGTTTATGACAGGTTATGCCAAAGCGATTGAAAAAGATCCGAAGGCTTCTCTTGTCTACCAAGAAGATAATTCTGAACGGGCAAAATACACCGCCTTCGACCCCTCAGCGATGATCGACCGACCCAGCCAAAACCAGGCAATGGCGTTTTTCGGTTTCTTCGTGCTCCTTATTTTTGCCTCAATGCTTTCTGTGCCGTTCATCCCCGCCATCGCGGATTACTCGCTGCCCATTGTCGGCATCCTCTTTCTGATCGGTGGTCTCGGTGCCGGCTTTATCTCAGGCGCCGGCGCTAAAAATGTCTGGATCGGACTAACCGAAGGTTGGATCGGCCTTGCGCCTTCCGTCCCCCTCATCCTTATGGCTGCCAGCATCCGCTACATCATAGATACCGGTGCCGTCACTGATACGATACTACATGCCGCGGCTACTCCATTTATGCAAATTAGCGCTTTTCCTGCTTCGCTGGTCGTCTACGGCCTGGCGCTTGGTATCGAATTCTTTATCGCTTCTGGTTCTGCCAAAGCCTTCCTTATTATGCCGATCGTTCTACCTCTAGCGGATCTCGTTGGTGTAACCCGCCAAACCGCCGTTCTCGCTTATATCTTCGGTGATGGTTTCTCCAACTTGGCTTATCCAACCAATCCGGTGCTGCTCATTAGCTTAGGCCTAACCGTGGTCAGCTATCCTAAATGGCTTCGTTGGACGGCGAAATTATGGCTTTGGGTGATCATAGCCACCATCGCTTTCCTCGGCATCGCGGTCGCCATCAACCTGGGCCCATTCTAATGAAAGATCTCTTCCCCTCCTCTTACGAAGAGTCTCGCGCTCGATTTTTGGGGGATGCGGCAACCTTGCGGGAGCGCTGGAAGGATGTGAACCATCAGGCAACAACCCTCAGCGGTCATCCATCCCTCAGCATGGACGTCGTATTGGCGGAACCAGCTACAAAACAAAACCTGATCATCCTCTCTACTGGCCTACATGGAATTGAGGGCTATGTTGGTTCGGCGATGCTCAAGTTATTCATCGACCAATACTTGCCCCGCCTAAACGCTCAAAACACTGGCTTGCTGTTCATTCACGCCATCAACCCTTTTGGTATGAACATCCGCCGTCGTTACAACGAAAACAATGTTGACCTCAATCGAAATTTTATTTGGGAGGAAAAATACGATTCAGGGATGAATCCTGAGTATGATTCCTTGTTTCCCTTGCTAAACCCTCAAAAACCTGTTAAAAACTTGCTCCTCAGCGATGCCGCTTCTGTAGCCAGCCTTATCAAGAGCATATTCAGTTTTGGTATTCCCCGCATCAAGGCGGGAACTCTTGCCGGCCAATATCGCCACCAAGCCGGTATCCAGTTTGGCGGTAATGCTTCTCAAGAGACGGCGGCAGCGGTAAAAAAATTACTTAATGAAGCTTTGTCAGAGTATCAGCAAGTCGTTCACATCGACCTACATACCGGTTATGGTCCACGTTATCAAATGAGCATGGTCAATTCCACCCGCGAACCAAGGTCGTCAGGCGAATTATCGACAAAATTTGGCTACCCATTGGTATTGGCAGCCACCCCATCGGAATTTTATGAAATAACCGGCGATGTGACCGAGTATCTTTACAAATTGCGCGATGAACGACACCCCGTCAAGGAACTTTATGCGACCGGTTTTGAATTTGGTACCTTTGGTGATTCCCTCCCCGCTCAGATCCGCAGCCTTCGCGCCACCATCCTCGAAAACCGTAATGTTCACCATCCATCTCCTTCCAAAAAAGTTCACCAGCAAATTCGGGCTGAATACGAGGAACTATTCCTGCCAACCGAATCAAAATGGCGCGAAAAAGCGATCGCGGATTGCATCCAAGGCTACAACGGAATCCTATCCGCCTATGGGTTGATAAACTGACCTTCGTCATTTCATTCCTCTCTCGTCTTTTATAAGGACGACCTAGGTGTAAGGCAAAAAGTTCGTTCATTCAACTTAAAATTAGAGCAAACGTGACCCGAAAAAAAAAGGTGTCGCAAAAGATCGGAGTGGTGATCGTGAAGGATCAATTATTGGCAGGTAAAGTAGCCATCATAACCGGTGGCACATCAGGGATCGGGCTTTCTGTAGCGCAACGGTTTTCAAAAGAAGGCGCTAAAGTCATCATTGTTGGCCGAAATGCCGCCAGAGGTGAGCAAGCCCTAAAGACCTTACTCGAGTCCGGAGCATCCGCCACGTTTCTTCAGGCCGATGTTTGTTCTGCAGTGGATTGCGAAAGAGTTGTAGAAGAGACTCTCCGCTTGCATAGCCGGCTCGATATCCTCTTCAACAACGCCGGCCTCATCTATGTTGATCGCACCGTGGTAACCACTAGCGAGGCCGAATGGGACGCCACCATCAATGTCAACGTCAAAGGCACCTTTCTAATGTCCAAAGCGGCTATCCCGTCAATGGTTCACAGCGGCGGTGGTTCCATTATCAACGACGCCTCGGTCTTTGGTTTGGTAGCGGGCAGCGGTGTTGCTGCTTACTGCGCCGCAAAAGGCGCTATTATTATGCTCACCAAAGCCATGGCCATCGATCATGCCCAGCAGGGTATTCGGGTAAACTGTGTTTGTCCCGGCAGTGTAGATACCCCCCTCTTAAAGGAAGAAATGGAAGCACTCGGCGGTGTCGAGCTACAAAAACCAAAATTCGCTGCCAGACACCCACTCAACCGCGTTGCCCAGCCAGATGAGATCGCCAATGCGGTGCTCTTCCTCGCTTCCAGCGAATCCTCCTTCATCACCGGAGCCGCGATGCCCGTGGATGGCGGCAGATCTGCTTGGTAACAAGCAGCCATAAAATTGTTTATAAAAGGATCATTATGAAACTAACCGGAAAAATTTTCGCTACATTGGTAGCCGAAGGCGTAGAAGACTTAGAATATTATGTCCCGCTGATGCGATTGCAAGAGGAAGGCGCGACGGTGCTCACCGCTGGGCTCGACCTAAAACCGGTCATCGGCAAGAATGGTTTAGTGATCACCCCCGATGCTGTGATCGAAAATCTCAAAGTAGCCCAGTTAGACGGCATACTTCTTCCCGGTGGCTGGGCGCCAGATAAACTGCGCCGATATTCTGTCGTAACGAAATTAGTAGCCGAAATGAATAAAGCCGGAAAACCGATCGGCATCATCTGCCACGGCGGCCTTATCGCTATCTCCGCGGGGATCGTTCAAGGACGTCGTGCCACCGGTTCACTCGGCATTAAAGATGACTTGGTAAACGCCGGCGCAACCTGGGTCGATCAGCCCGCCTTTCGTGAGGGCAATCAGGTGTGGGGCAGGGTCGTTGCGGATATCCCTAACTTCTGTCGTGAGTTTGTTGCTGCTCTATAACAAATTTATTGAATATAGTAAAAGACCAGAGCGAAGATCACAAAGATACCACCTAACATCAACAAACTGGAATCGCCAACGATCTCTAGTACTGAGCGTTTAGGGTCATTGGGGTCATAATAAACCGAAACAGTTGTCCCAACCGGATACTTGGCGACCTTGGCGTTGGCCTCGGCCTTGCCGGTAGATTGAATGTTCATTAATTCTGCCGTGGTAACGGTTTGAGATTGGTAGCTTTGGCCCATGATCGAATATTCATATACTACCCAACCAGAGAATGTTAGTTTGCCCCCAACCGATCGATTAACTTGCGAGGTGATTACCTTACCTTGTGCGATAGCCCAATCCCGAGCTTTATTTCCTTTAATATAGGTATTCACTCCCGCCAACATAATGGCTACACCGATTGCCCCAAAAACAAGTGCGAAAATTGTTACTGTGGTCATATAGATCTCCTGAATAGATATAGTATAAGGAAATTCTATTTAAATGAAAATGATCGGTCAACTATTGGACCGATCATTAATTGCTTATTGATGAGACGTTCTAGTAGGGCTTTTCCAAGCCATGTGCTTCCAGCAAAGTTACATCCTCCAAAATATCATCCGAAGGGCCATCCGCTACAATGCTCCCGCCATCCATAATGATCGTACGTGGAAACAGTTCTTTCACCAAAGCGAGATCGTGGGTAGAAACAAGCATAGTAAGCGGCAGGTCACGCAGCAAATGGATCAATTTTCTACGGGCGCGCGGGTCCAGCCCTGCGCTGGGTTCATCCAGCACTAACAACTGCGGCGACATAGAAAGTACGGTCGCGATGGCAATTCTCTTTTTCTCACCTACACTAAGGTGGTGCGAGAGGCGGTCGCGATAATCGGTCATCACAACGGCTTCCAACGCGCTTTCTACTCGTTGGCGCACTTCGGTTTCCGATAGTCCCATATGCAATGGGCCAAAAGCAACATCCTCAAAAACAGTTGGCGAAAAAAGCTGATCATCAGGGTTCTGAAAGACCAAACCAACACTTGCCCGAATTCGTGGAAGGTTTTTTTCATTGATTGGCAAACCAGCCACACTCACTTCTCCATGACCAGCTAAGATCCCATTTAAATGAAGCATAAGAGTGCTTTTTCCTGCGCCATTTGGGCCCACCAAGGCTACCTTTTCCCCTTGTTTCAGGGTAAACGACACATTTTGCAGTGCTGTATGCCCATCGGGGTAGGCAAAATGCAGGTTGGTTACCTGTAATGTTTCATCTGTAATTTTTAAAGGGGCGGTTTCGGTTTCAACCTGATGTTTTATTGACATTATCGTATCCAGCCTATCATTTGTGTAACGATCAAAAATACCGCGATGGTCGAAGAGATCGCCCAATCCGATTGTTTCATAGTGTGTGGGTTCAAGGTTCGAATATTACCGGTGTACCCGCGAGAAAGCATCGCGCTATAAATGCGGTCGCTGCGATCATAACTGCGAACAAACAATTGCCCTGCCATATTGCCGGCAACCCGCATCCGCCAAAAAAGAGCTCCCCCTGCTTTGGTCCCTTCCAACCCCGCTGAGCGTGCGTCTCTGGCGCGGAGCAATCGGAAGGTCTCATCGGTAAGCACAAACAAGTAACGATAAAGAAAAGCGATGATCGTCGATAAACTTTTCGGAAAGTGTAGATGCTCCAAAGCATGGATCAGATCGGGGAAAGGGGTGGTAGCCACCAGCAAAATGCCCATCTGTACCGAAAGCCAAGATCGGATCAGGATGCTGGTAAACCGCAACACACCAAGATCAGTAGGCGTAAGGGTAAACATGCCAAAATGCCAAGTAGCCAATGGGTTCCCCATCGGAGAGAAGATAGCGCTAACAGCAGCCAGGGCAAATGGAAGGGCGATGATCGACCGACGAAAGGTATAACTCAAGCCTAATTTTGAAAGATCATTTGCGAATAAAAGAAAGATCCACCCCACAATAAAAGCTAACCAAGCACCATCCGGCAACAGTGCGTTGGAAAGGATGAAGCCAACCAAGGTGATCACCTTAACCCGCGGGTCTAATCGGTGGATGATACTTTCTTTTTCAATAAAACGATCAAATAGATTCGCGTGCATTAGTGATCCTTAGAAGTAGGATCAGTTTTTTTCAAAGAACGACTGATCAGAAAAACAAGAGCAAAGGTAACTACCACCCCAATGATACCGGCGGCGATGGTCGAGAGGGGGGTAGATCCCAAAAAAGGCAGTGAGTAATCAGATAAAAGTTGGTAAGGCGCTGATACACCCGCTGATAAAAAGCCCAGATTCTCCGCGACAGATTCCAACCCATCAGGGTTTTGTGATGCAAAGGGGGAGAGAAGCACCGCGAAAACAGAAAACAAAACACCGCCAATGATCCAGCCGTAGCCGCCTTGTTCGGCGATCTTTTCCGGTTTGGCTAAATCGGGTCGGGTTCGTTCGATCAAACTTAGCGCGGCGACCGTGATCACAGCCTCACCGATCCCGATCAAAACATGGACGCCCAGCATGGCCGGCAGAACGATCTGTAATTGAGAAGTACCGCTGATCCAAAGTTGCAAAGCGGCAAGGAGTGCGGAAGCCATGGTAGAAAGCCAAGCCGCAAAACCAGCAACCCCAAGCCGAACCTTGGTATTTTGGTTCAAAACGGAGCGATACAAACCAAATCCAATGATGGCGGTGATGATCCCCATATTAAAGATATTCGCGCCCATCACTAACAATCCGCCATCCTGAAAAAGCAGCCCCTGAATAGCGATCACTGCCGTCATCACCAAGATCCCCGCCCAAGGTCCAAGTACGATTGCGGCTAGCGCTCCGCCTAAAAAGTGACCGGAGGTTCCGCCCGCAACCGGGAAGTTGATCATTTGGGCGGCGAAAATGAAAGCAGCCATAATACCCATGAGGGGTACTTGTTTTTCGCCAAGCTTTTTATTGGTTTGCCGAATTGCCTGGTTTACAAATAGTACGGTCAACAACCAAAAAATGGCCGATACGAAAAGTGTTAAAAAGCCATCGGGAATGTGCAATTGGGCGGGTGAAAATCTCATAATTTTCCTATTATTTACAATCGGGGCAAAGCCCATTGAGAGTTAGATGATGTTCCATAAGCTTGAAACCTGTTTCGGTTTCAAACCGGTCATAAAATTCTTGCATGATCTCCGAACTTATCAGCGTTCTTTGTCCGCATTCTTTGCACACGGTATGGTGGTGCATCGAATCAGTTAGCTCGTACTGCATTTTTCCATTGCCAACATGAGTGGCCTGAACGAATCCGTTCTTACACAAAAAATCAAGGGTGCGGTATAGGGTTGGCTCGGTGAAGCCAGGTACTTTGCATACAAGTTGGGCGTGTATTTGTGTTGGCGTTAAATGCTCGGATTGGCTGAGGATCGCCAATATCTCCATTCGCTGTGGGGTCATACGAAATCCC
>CAIRYE010000070.1 GCA_903882765.1 uncultured Anaerolineae bacterium | reverse complement strand
GCCCCGGAAGGTTTCTTTGGTTCCAGCGAGTATGAGTACACGCTGATTATCAAATCAGGGAATAAAAAAGGGATGCTGACCGTGTTGAAGGAAAAATATGAGCCGGGAACGGAGTTACTTCCCGCCAATGAGGAGCTGCCTGAAACAGAGGTGGTAGATCATGAACTGATCGCGATGCTGCAAAAATACTACACCAACCACCCGAAAATCATTTCCAACCTTGAGGATCTGTTGAAGGAAGGCGGGATTCCCTGCGAATTCTCCAGTTATTACTAGGAGTTTGACCCATTCATACTCCTCTCTATTATGGAGACTAAAAAAGGCGCTTGTTCCATGGAACAAGCGCCTTTTTTGATTGGATAGTGGGTTGGTGGTTTATTGTGGTGTTTGATTAGCAAGTTTTGCTTTTTTGCTCTTCTCAATTGCGGTGGAGATTGCCACCATGATGCGATAGATCAACAAAAAGAGAATGCTGGTGCCGGAGATCCAATAGTAGTACTGCACCCAGCTCAATTTCGAATCAGTACCGCTAAAAATTCCATGATACATCGCGGCGGCGTACAAAGCAAAGGATAGGTAATGAACCCATCGCCATGTTTTTTGGCCAATGCGAGATTTGATATAGAACGAGAAGGCAACGATCGCCCAACCGTAAAAAACCGTTTGGCCAATACCAACTTCGATGGGTTTGTAGCCAACGGTGGTAAACGGAATGAGGATCTGCCGAACAGTAAAAGCGATGTAATCATCACCTAAGAGAATGAAGGCATGAAAAATGGAAAAACCGATACCGAGCAGGCTTACATATTCGTGAATGGCGAACGAGGCGGGAACGCCAGGCCACACGCGAGCAATTTTGTTGGTCATCGTTAGACCTAACGCCATCGATAACCACAAAAGGGTAAGCGCGACAAAGGAACTAGCTCGAGAAAGAAACCAGAAGGCTTTTGGGGAATTTCCACCAAGCGAAAATTCAAGGGACGGGATCATTATCGGTAGAAGAACCACCGCGAAGATGGTACCTACTGAAAACGCGAGTAGGAACAGAATGGCGGTTTGAAGGCCTACTGTCGATTCATAATCAATTGCTTCTTGAGTTTCGCTGTTCATTTGTTTCTCCAAAAATAGTCTTGCATTCTTTCGTTAAAGACCACCTTGCCATCATCTAGGATGAAAAAGGTAGATAAGTTGTCTTGCTGGTTTACCCACTCTGCGGCTTTTTCACTTCCTAAGATCAAAGTAGTTTTCGCCGCAACTTCAGCGATTTCGGGATTCTCGCAAATGATCGTGGAAGAAAGGATATCGGTCTGAGCGGGGTAGCCGGTTCGAGGATCGATCAGGTGGTGCTGTTTTCTTCCGTTTATCGTCCAATTTCTACGATATGTTCCTGAAGTAGCGATGGCACCTGAGTTGATTGCCAAGGTGGCCATGATCTCGCCGGGAGAAAAAGGATCGTCAATGGTGACTTGCCACGGATCTCCGTTTTGTAACGAGCCGGTGATGTACATATCACCGCCAGCGCTTACCAGCGATGGCGCGATTTTACCTAATTCCTTGGCGGCTTTTGTTGCCGCCCAACCTTTGGCGAAGCCGCCCATATCAAGCTGCATATCTGGTGAGAGGCAAAGACTTTTTTCTTGTAGATTTAGTTCAACTTCGAAAATTGAACTGTCGGCGGTAAACGGGGTCTTGTAAGGTTCAGCATTGGTTTCGACCATCTGGTCAAAACTTCGATCATATCCAGCGCGTTTTAGGGGTTGTAACAAAGTGGCTTTTACAATTCCGTGGCTTAGAAGCTCTGCTTGCTGAGCGATTCCCATCATTTCAATAAATTCATCGCTGATGATGGTGGTTGACCCGGCCCGCGAATTTACGAAATTGAGTTCACTGCTTGGTCTAAACCGGCTAAACTTTTGTTCCCATTGCTCAAACCAAAAGGGTAATTGCAATAGCGCGTCATTTTGTTCAAGGGAGCAATCCATCATTCCGATGATATTGCTCCCCATGGCTTTGAAATCTGTGCGATACAACATCTGTTGGGCTAGGAAGCTCCTGTACCGGGGCTGGTCGATCCACCGCCGCCGCCACCGCCACCGCCACCGCCGCCGCCGCCACCGCCGCCACCGCCGCCACCAGATTTTTGGTTATTACCAGCGGCTGGCGCTGCTGCGATCTGAACGATCTTAGGGGCTGGGGGAGTGCCGCCATAAATGACCTTGAGTGGCTTGTAAGCCATTACTGTTGGCAGAGCGGTTGGTTCTACGGTAATTACTTCCACAACCTCGGTTGGGGATGGTGCTTCGGTAGCTTTGGCTGCTTCAAGCATTTTTGCTTGCGCTTTGGCTCGTTCTGGTTCTGAAAACATGTTCCAGAGGCCTAATGTGGCTGTGAGCGATAACGCTGTAATTGTGATCTGTACGTCGTTCCAATTTTTCTTTTTCATAGTGTTTTCGTTAACTTTCGTTTCATGATAGTTTTTATTGAAGGCATTTCTAACTACACAACTTCGCGCTAATCTTCGTCATCGTCATCGTCATCGTCATCGTCATCGTTACCGCCACCGCCACCGCCACCGCCGCCGCCACCGCCGCCGCCGCCACCGCCGTTATTGTTTTTACCAGTTGTGGCAACAGTAACAGGGGCGGAGCTAATGTACACTACGGATGTTGGCAAAGCTGAGATCGATACTACTTGTTTGTCCAAACCGATGAAAACGACATCATTGGAGCTAAAGATAACTTCGTATCCTTCAACACCGTCAATGGTCTTAAGTTCAACGCTATAAACATCCTGACGGCTGATAGCGTCGGAAGCAAGTAATGCGGCCAGATCGTGGGTCATTTCTTGGGGAGCGACCGGAGCTGGGGTGATGGTTGTATCAACCAAGGTATCAGGCGCGACGGTAACTTCAACTACTTGGGTAGCGGATTCTTGCTTGGCAGCCTGTACATCGACAGGATTGCTGGAAATTTTGGTTACAACGCCGTAGAGTGTAGCTACTACGAAGGCGGTTAAGGCTGTTGAGATAAAGAACATAACTTTAGTATTCATTTTTTTATTTACTCCATTTTTTTAAGACTTGCTGTATAGCCTAATAATCGAAAAACTATGGAATAAGTTACGCACGGTAATTTAATTCCACAAAATACTATTTCTTGATCAGATTATTTCAATGAGTTTTAGTAGTTTTTCAGCCAATATTTGGCGGTCAAAATGTTCTCGAAGGTAATTCCGCCCATTTCGCCCGAGTTCAGCGGCTTGTTGAGGCTGTTGATAAAGTGAGATCACGGCATTGGCCAGCGCGGTAGCATTTCCGGGTTCTACAAAAATACCGCAATGGGCATCCTCAACAACGTCCCGTATCACCCCATCGATCGCGAGAATGATCGGTTTCCCAGACGCCATATAATCAAAGACTTTATTTGGGTAGGTGGTTTTGTATTCATCCAAAGGTTTTAATATCGCGATGCACACTTGTGAAGCAGCCAATATCATCGCCATCTCATTTTTTGGCACGGATGGTACGAAGGTGACATTTGATAAATTCTGGATCGCGGCAATTTGTTGAAGATTATTTTTTTCTTTTCCATCGCCTACAAAAACGATCTGAATTTGAGGATGATCCTTTAGTTTGGCGGCGCTCTCCAATACTACTTGCAGGTCATTCGAAATTCCGTGCGCGCCGGCGTACACCGCCACGAATTTCTCGTCAATGCCAAGCTTTTGGCGAAAAAAACCGCCGTCATCCTGTTCAGAAAACATGGATAGATCCGCGCCGTTCGGGATCAATTCAACCTTTTTGCATCCTCGTGAAAGGACATGCTTCACATAGGCGGGGCTGTTTACCATCATTTGGTCGGCGTGTTGGTAAAGAAATTTTTCTAACCAAAAGGACATCTTTATCAGGATAGGGTTCTTCAAAACGCCAACCGCAATCGCGAAATCTGGCCAAAGATCCCTTACTTCGAACAAGAACTTGGCTTTTTTTACACGAGCAAGCAACCAAGCGGTGAATCCTTGAAAAATAGGCGGCGAAGTGCCCCAAACAATGTCAACGTCCTTCACCCGGTACCCAATCAAAAAGGAGGACACCATGAAGCTTATGAATGAGAAAACACGATGGACGAAGGATCTGTGCAGAGCAACGTAAGTGTAAGCTCGTAAGATCCTAATACCATCCACAGTTTCAGCTTTTTTGAGGGAAGCGGCGCCGGTTAAGTAGCTAACCGGGCTGGCGATAACGGTAACTTGGTGGCCATTCGCTACCAGAAACTTGGACAATTCGTAATGACGAGTGCCGCCGGCTTCATCGAGAGAGGCAAAGGCTTGGTGGATGAGAAGTATGTGCATATTTTTCCGAAGGTCTTATCATACCACCGGGAAACTGAACAAACTTGTGAAATCACAGCTTCCCGTGGTTTCGCTGGTCACAGTTAAGGAATAAGCTGGGGTTTTTGTGAAGTAGGTTGGGGATATCCATCCTTCGTAGGGTTGGCAAGGGAGATCGCCTGCGATCACCTCGCCGCAGCGGACAAGAGAGTAGGCCGTAATTGCCTGCGATGAGGTGATCGTCAACGCTATTTCGCCAAAGGTAGATCGGCTTGTAAGTTGAAGACCTTGGTCGTGTTTTATTGTCCAATCAAGGTCTGCCAACAACCAATGCAAGCTGTACCGACGGGTCTTGTGAGTCGCGTTTGGGGTGAGATGATCTATTAGCGTCCAGCCGCTTGGCTGTGCCACTTGACTCGTTCGGGTGTGGTTTACACCGATTCTGTTGTAGGCGGTTGTATCTGCTACAACTTCAGCTGTATCCTGTTTTTGCACCTTTGATCTTCCCCAGTTGGCATATAAGAATTTCCCTACGCGATCCATTTGATCCATTCCATCCACAAATACTGTATTGTGCACCTTTGAGGTGGTCAAGGAGTTATCCCACGGGTAAGCCGAGTTATAGCTATAGGTACCAGCGTCGAGCGCGATGTTTTGGCCCGTCCACCATATTTCCGTGTGGAGATGATCGGCATGAGAAGGTCGATTTTGATAAGCTTTTGTTCTGATGGAGCACCAACCATGATCGGCATGGAGCAAACCATTTGAATGTTTTAGGAAGGGGGAATT
>CAIRYE010000069.1 GCA_903882765.1 uncultured Anaerolineae bacterium | reverse complement strand
TTACAACTTGGTTGATTCACCGCTCAATCGATTGACCGAAAAAGACCTCCGTCCATCGGCAGATTCGATCAAAGCGATCAACGACGCGATGTTTTAGTTTTCTCAAAACCGACCCCATATAAGGGTCGGTTTTTATTTTAATTTGAGGCAATAATGACTACCCAACCAAAGCGACAAGAACACGATCTTTTAGGGGATATGGAAATTCCAGCGAATGTCTACTATGGAATTCACACCCAGCGAGCTTTCAATAACTTTCCCGTTACGGGAATAGCGATCAGTTCCTATCCTAATTTGATCAACTCACTTGCTATTGTAAAAGAGGCGTGCGCCTTCGCAAATTTGGAATTGGGGCTTCTGACGGAAATAAAAGCAAACGCGATCATTCAAGCTTGCCGAGATATCCAAGCCGGAAAATTTCACGAATACTTTATCGTTGACATAATTCAAGGCGGAGCTGGCACGTCAACCAATATGAACGCCAATGAGGTGATCGCAAACCGAGCCCTTGAAATTCTTGGGTTCCAAAAAGGCACCTACGCTGAATTGCATCCACTCGAAGATGTAAATATGAGCCAGAGCACAAATGATGTGTACCCAACGGCGGTTAAGATCGCCCTGAATTATGAGATCACAAAATTAATAAGCGCGATGGGCGTATTGATCCATGAGTTTGAGAAAAAATCTATTGATTTTTCAGGACTCCTTAAAGTTGGTCGCACTCAACTACAGGACGCCGTACCCATGACACTTGGACAGGAGTTTAGCACCTACGGTCTGATGCTGACCGAAGACCAACAACGGTTGGTGGAGGCTTCAAAATTAATACAAGAAATTAATCTCGGCGCTACGGCTATTGGAACAGGGATCAATGCCCCAAAGGGATACGCTTCAAAAGTGTGCGAACATCTCAGCCGAATTAGCGGGCTAGAACTTGTTACCGCCGAGAACCTGATTGAAGCAACCCAAGATGCTGGCGCGTTTGTTCAGTTATCGGGTGTTCTCAAACGTATCGCGGTGAAACTTAGCAAAACTTGTAACGACTTACGGCTTCTCTCATCTGGCCCGCGTGCCGGCTTTGGAGAGATCAACCTTCCGGCTGTTCAAGCGGGTTCAAGCATTATGCCAGGTAAAGTGAACCCTGTCATACCCGAAGTGGTAAACCAAATTGCCTTTGATGTGATCGGGAACGACATCACCATTACGATGGCGGCTGAAGCGGGTCAATTGCAATTAAATGCTTTTGAGCCGATCATTACGAAAAATCTTATGAATAGTATCATCTACTTACGCCAAGGGTGTTTGATCTTGGCTGAAAAATGCATAAAAGGCATCACCGCCAATGAGGATAGGCTCGCTCAGATCTTCAACCAATCCATCAGCACGGTTACTGCTCTCAACACTATCATTGGATATGAAAAAGCTACCTTTGTCGCCAAAGAAGCTTTTCGGCTAAATAAAAGTGTTAAAGAGATCCTTCTTTCACAAAACATCCTGCCAGAATCGGAAATTGACCGCCTCTTTTCCTTAGAGAACCTAATTCAGAACAATTGAGTACCTATGCGAAATAATCAGATCTTTGGCTATTTATCCGGCCTCGGTGCCGCCGCTATTTGGGGTGGTATGTATGTTGTATCAAAAGTAATTCTTGAGGTCATTCCACCTTTTTCTTTACTCACCACACGGCTGGTCCTTGGATTTTTGGTGTTAATTACCATCGTCTTGCTCTCAAAAAAGCGTGTAAGAACTTATGCGGATATTCGAACATATTTTTTGGTAGGGCTGGTTGGTTATGGTATTTCGCTTGGGTTTCAATTTCTGGGCACCAAATTATCATCTGCCTCTAACGGATCACTGGTAACTTCATCCACCCCGGCTTTGGTCTTGCCGTTCGCCTATTTTCTATTACGGGAAAAAATAACTCCATTAAAAATGGCAGCCATCGTTGTCGCAAGCTTGGGGGTTATCGCGATCATTGATCTTCGAACGATCGACTTCTCTTCTAATTTGTTTCTTGGAAATTTATGCCTGATCGGCGCTGCCATAACTTGGGCAGGTTATTCGGTACTTGTTCGAAAATACACCCAGAGCAATGATATTGTCTTTGCTACAGCCATCATGCTACTCGGTGGATTACCAATTTCTATACCTATTGGTTTTTGGGAATATCAAACCATTGGATATGGAATCATCGACTTCCCTGTGATCTTAGGCATTCTGTTCTTAGGTATCATTTCAACCGCATTAGCGATGTTCTTGTGGAACTTTGCCTTTACCAAAATTTCCGCGTCGCAAGCCTCACTAACTTTTTTTGCCCAACCACTTGTTGGCACATTCCTCGGTTGGTTCTTCTTAGGGGAAACAATAACCCCCCTGATATTGATCGGGGGGGCGTTGATCTGTGTTGGGATTTATCTTTCTAGTATCTCGAGCTAAAGTTTTTCGCCTACAATGTGCAACATCGCCATATTTGTATGTCGGATCTGATTCGCCGGAAACCCGCTCAGCACAACAATTTGCTGACCTTTTGCCACTAAATTGGTGTCCTCAAATACTTGATCTGCTTTGTTGACCATTTCGCGCAAGGTAGATGACATCGTCAAATAATTCGGCATAATACCCCAAAGCAAACACATACGCCCAAGGGAGTTTTCGGTGGGCGTAAAAGCCATTACTGGGACGCGAGATCGCGACTTAGACATTAATAAAGCGGTGCGACCTGTGTGGGTAAAAACCGCGATAGCAGCCACATTCAAATCGTGAGCTAATTCTCTAGCGGCGCGGGTAATGGAAGCGGCATCATCGCCAGTATTATAAGGCGGTGGGCTAAAGTGACCCCAATCAAAAAAGTTCTTTTCAGCCGAACGAACGATCCGATCCATAAATTGCACTGATTCAACTGGATACAACCCGTTTGCGGTCTCACCCGAGAGCATTACCGCGTCGGTACCATCAAAAATAGCATTCGCAACATCGGAAGATTCTGCCCTGGTGGGAAGAGGATTCATGATCATTGAATCCAGCATTTGGGTGGCGGTTATAACGATCTTGCCATGCTTATTCGCTTCGAGAATAATCCTCTTTTGGGCGATCGGCACCATCTCGGGTGACATTTCTACACCAAGATCCCCTCTGGCAACCATTACTCCATCGGCAACCTGTAGAATTTCCTCTAGGTTATCCAACGCTTCCGGTTTTTCTAATTTTCCAATAATAAATGGTGTCAGCCCTTTGTCTTCATGAGCATCGATGACTTCTCGAACTCGCGTGATATCTTTGGCTGAACGGACAAAGGAGATCGCCACAAAATCTACATTTTGGCTTAAACCAAATTCAAGATCAGCTCGATCTTTTTCGGTAAAACCCGGAATGGTGAGTCGGACGCCGGGAAGGTTGATCCCTTTGTGGGATGAAACTTTTCCGCCTGTTATTACCTTTGCGATCAAGTAATTCTCATAATTTTCGAGAACATTGAGTACAACGTGACCATCATCGATCAAAATTCGATTGTCATTCTCGACACAGTCAAATAATTCTGAAAAATCTACAGGTAACGATTTCACCTTAGAATTAGGATCTACTTCGTAACTGGATGAATATAATATGACATTCTCATCCGCGATCAAGTCTAAATCTTCAGCGAGAAGCCCAGCGCGAATTTTTGGACCTTGTAAATCTTGCAGAATTCCAACCGGCTTATTGAGGGTTTTCGAAATCGATCTTACCAGGGCGATCTGCTTTTGATGTTCTTCAAGTGTGCCATGTGAAAAATTAAATCTGCACACGTTCACACCCGCGAGGATCAACCTCTCGATCACCTCCGGCGATTGAGAGGATGGTCCTAATGTTGCTACTATTTTTGCTCTTCGTTCCATACTAATTTAATATCCTATAAAATCGATTGATTTTGATTGCTATAACTTTCCCTTATATATAACACAACTCCTTGGCTGTTTTGGTTAGCTCGTCGCGGAACATTGGATGCGCAATATTTATTAATGAGGTAGCGCGCTGCCGAATGGTCTTTCCGTACAGTTCCGCAATGCCGTATTCTGTTACTACATAGCGTACATGATTACGTGTAGTTACAACACCTGAACCAAGTCTCAACATCGCCGACAGCTTGCTGACGATGGTTCCGTCTCGGAGTGTGGATGTGCTTGCCATGGCAATAATGGGAATACCACCATTTGATCTGGAAGCGCCATAGATAAAATCCAACTGACCACCAACACCAGAATACAGCTTTGGCCCAATACTATCCGCGCAAACCTGGCCGGTAAGGTCAACCTCGATGGCTGAATTTATCGCGACCATTCGGTCGTTCTGGCTGATCACGAAGGGATCATTTACATATTCAGATCTTCGCAACTCGATCATAGGATTATCATCGATCCAATCATAGAGTTTTTGGTTCCCCAAAACAAACCCAGCAACAATTTTCCCTGGGTGTAATGTTTTTCTGGAATTGTTGAGGATCCCTTTTTCTACTAATTCGATCACGCCTGGCGAAAAGAGCTCGCTATGCACACCAAGATCCTTTTTGTTATGCAGGTATTTCAAAACGGAATCTGGAATAGCGCCAATTCCCATCTGCATTGTCGCGCCATCAGGAATAAGGTCGGCTATGTTCATGCCGATCTTTTCGATGATCTCGTTGCTTCCCTCATCCGCGTTCGACATCTCAGTGATCGGATAACTTACAGGAATGACATAATCCAGCTCGCTAACATGAAGGAAGGAATCGCCCAAGGTCCTTGGCATTTGTTCATTTACCTCGGCAATAACGATCCGCGCGGATTCGGCAGGGGTTTTTGTCAGGCCAACTTCAACACCAAGTGAACAAAAACCATGCTCATCGGGTGGGGAAACGTGAATGAGCGCTACGTCAATAGGTAATACTTTATTTTTGAATAAAAGTGGAAATTCGGATAATAATACCGGTGTAAAATCAGCTCTTCCCTCTTGAACTGCTTTGCGAACATTGGGGCTGATGAACATGGTGTTGATCCGTAGATGACCTTCCATCTCGGGGGAAACAAAATCGCCTGGACCGATCGTCAGCGCTTGGCAAATTTCCACATTTTTAAGCTCGGGAGCGCGCCGGACCAAAGCCGCGAGTGCCATTTTGGGTACGGATACATTACCGGTAAGAAAAATACGATTATTAGATTGAATGCATTTAACAGCCTCATCAGCCGATACTACTCGAGTTTGATACATACTTTTCCAACTCATAGAATATCTCCTGAATCTGAATGCCATTGGTGAACATTTCTCAGGATGCCCTTGTGAGTATTGATCGCGACCTCGATCGAAGGAAAATCGGAAATGAGCGATTCAACATTATTTGAAATGACATCCTGAATGTAAGGCACGGAAGCATTTACAAAAGCATGAGTGGCGGTACGAGCTACCAGGGCAGGAATATTTGGCACACAGTAATGGATCACACCTTCTTCTACGTAAGTCGGCTGGTCGTGCGTGGTAGGTCTAGAAGTTTCACAACACCCACCTAGGTCAATGCTCAGATCGATGATCAAGGATCGGGGTTTCATTTTCTTAACCATCTCTCGGGTTATTACAATTGGCGCACGTGTTCCCGGCCACATTACTGCCCCAACCACTACATCAGCATAGGAGCAAGATTTTTGAAGGTTACGGCTGGTTGCTGGGATGGTAGTAACGGTTGGAAATTTTTCAGCAACTAATTCCAATGCTTTCATACTTCTATCAAGAACTGTAACGTGCGCGCCTAAACCAAGAAACGATTTCGCCGCGTTTGTTCCGGCATTGCCAGCGCCAATGATCACTACCTCGGCGGGGGGAACTCCAACAATGCCGCCTAATAAGATCCCTTTGCCGCCCACGTTTGTTTGAATAAATTTTGCGGCGATCTGGGACGATAAAAGCCCCCCGATCTGACTTAGGGGCTTTAGAACCGGGAAACTGCCATCAGGCAGCATGATCTGCTCGTAGGCGATCGATGTAATTTCATTTTGAAGCAAACCCTGAATTCTATCTTCACGGGCTGAAGCTAATTGAAGAAAACCCATCAAAATGGTGCCGGGGTTCATCCAGGTAATTTCATCGATAAGGGGGCGAGCTAATTTAAGGATCAACTCAGACCGTCCAAAAACCTCTCGGGCAGAATAAACGAGCTTAGCGCCTGAATGTTCATATTGAATATCGCTAAAGCCGGCAGCCTTGCCAGCATCATGTTCAACATAAACAGTGTGGTTGGATTGAGTCAATATCTCAACCCCAGCAGGAGACATACCTACACGATATTCGAATGGACGTCGTTCAGCAGGAATTCCGATATTCATATTTACCTCTAAATTGACAGTTATTTCATTGTTAGTACTTCACGGATACGGGGCAATGCCCAATCGATCGTTTCTTTATCGATGATCAATGGTGGCGCAAAACGAATCACGTGATCATGCGTTTCCTTGGCGAGAATGTTTCTTTCCTTCAATGCTTCGCAGAATCGACGGGCGCCGCCGGCCTCAGGGAATAATTCCACCCCAATAAAGAGGCCTTTTCCACGAATCTCTTTGATGTAAGGAGAATCGATCTCGTTCATTTTTTCCATGAAATACTTGCCTAGAGTGGCGGAATTTTCGATCAGGTTTTCATCAATTATGACGCTTAACGAGGCTCTACCAATTGCCGCGGCTAACGGGTTCCCACCAAAAGTTGACCCATGTTCCCCTGGCTTGAACAAACCCAAAATTTTTCGGTCTGCCAACACTGCGGAGATCGGGTAAAAACCACCAGAGAGTGCTTTACCAACGATGGTCATATCCGCTTTAACATTCTCGTGGTCGGCGGCAAATAATTTACCCGTCCTACCCAAACCAGTCTGGATCTCATCAGCGATCAATAGAACATTGTGGAATTTACAAATGGTTTCGACGGTTTTCAAATAACCTTCATCGGGGATGATAACACCCGCTTCGCCTTGGATCGGTTCCAAAATAACGGCTGCAGTGTTCTCATTGATCGCGTCTTTGATCGCGTTGGCGTCATTATAGGGAACACAAACAAAACCTGGTGTAAAAGGTCCAAAATTCTTTTTATAAGAAGGTTCGGAGGAAAATGAAATGATTGAAATTGTTCGGCCGTGGAAGTTGCCATCCACACAAATAATTTCAGCCTTGTTTTCAGGGATGCCCTTGACGACATAGCCCCATTTTCGAGCAAGCTTTAAGGCGGTTTCCACTGCTTCAGCGCCAGAATTCATTGGAAGAGACATTTCGTAACCGCTGATATCTGATAATTGTTTGTAGAACAAGCCCAATTGATCGTTTCTGAAGGCTCGGGAAGTAAGGGTTACCTTTTTAGCCTGTTCGATCATCGCGGCTAATATTTTGGGATGAACATGCCCTTGATTGACAGCTGAATAAGCTGACAAACAATCAAGGTACTTCTTACCTGTAACATCATAAACCCACTGACCTTCAGCCTTTTCAATGACCACATCCAAAGGATGGTAATTGTGGGCTCCATACTGTTCTTCTAACTCAATAAACTGATTGATTTCCATTGTCTTTACCTCTTCTGTTTAGGATTTTGCCCCGAGCGCCACGCAGTCGAGAGGCAATGGTTTTAACTTATACAACCTTGAACAACTTAGCCAAAATGGCTTTTTCAGCATGAAGCCGATTATGTGCCTGTTGGAATAATACCGAATTTGGTCCGTCAGCGACTTCGTCTGTAATTTCATGATTACGGTGAGCTGGTAAACAATGCATCACTAAAACATCTTTTTGGGCAGCATTCACCAAATCTTGGTTTACTTGATAAGGAGGAAATACCTTTTCGCGTTTCGCGGTTTCGGCTTCCTGCCCCATACTTGTCCAGGTATCAGTATAGATGACATTTGCTGATTTCACAGCGGCAAACGGGTCGGTGATAACGTCAAATGTGACACTATTTTTTTCTGAGAGTTTTTTCCCGTAGGCCAATTGATCTTCTGGTAAGCCATAATCATCAGGGTTCGACATAACAAAATTTGCGCCAAGCATCAAACTAACGTGCATCAGCGAAACAGCGACGTTATTGCCATCACCCACATAACAAACTGTCAGCCCTTTCATAGAGCCGCGTTTTTCAATGATGGTAAGCGCGTCTGCCATTGCCTGACATGGATGACTATGATCGGATAAGCCATTGATCACAGGAATGCTTGCGTATTCAGCTAATTTTTGGACGTGACCATGTTCAAAAACCCTAGCCATCATCGCGCTTACGTAACCTGATAGCACACGTGATATATCACCGATCGATTCGCGCTGACCAAGGCCAATTTCCGCAGGTGAGAGATATAAAGCATCACCTTCCATGTGGCGCATTGCCATGTCGAAGGAGACTCGGGTTCTAAGGCTAGGTTTCTGAAAGATCATTCCAAGAGTTTTGCCTTTGAACAAAGGTCTATTTCCACCGGAAAAATATTCCGCTTTTAACTCTTGCGCAATCGAAAGCAACTCGGCAATTTCGTCCGCGGAGTGTTCCGCAATGTCAATAAAATGATTCATTAGTCTGCTCCAAATAGTTTAATAATAAAAATTTTATCATACCTAGCCAGCTAAATTGAGGGATGTAGGTGCTTATTCCAATAACGCAGCATACCATCAACCGACATCGCGATGGGATTGGATAACGCGAATGCCTCGATGACCTCGGGGGTTAATCCTTGATCAGAGGCTTGCTCATTCATCCAAAGTTGGAAGAGACCTTTCAGTCTATCAGGGTCTTTTTCTCTGCTCAAATTGTTCTCTATCCAAGATTCGATAGCCATTATATTTTTTTGAATAGTTGCTAGATGCCATTCAACATCATCGTACAAACCGAAATGAGTGGGGGCAAGAGTTTTGATCTTTTCTTTTTGTAACAGAGCGATGGAAGTTTTCCATTTTTGGAGGTGTAATTCGGGTGGTGGCATAGGAATTCGTAAATATCGATATCCGGGGATGCGAATCCCACCAATATCCCCACTAAAGCAAGTTTCATCGAGCAAATAACAAATATGGTGCTCAGCGTGGCCAGGGGTAAAGAGCGCTCGAAAGGAGAGATCCCCAATAGAAAATTCTTCAGCATCCCGCAATACGCGCAATTTTTCTGGTTTTACTGGCAAAAACCGTCCCCACAGCGAGTCCATGCGATCCCCATAAATTCTCGTTGCGCTGGCGATCAACCTACTTGGATCCAGTAAATGAGGTGCTCCAACTGGATGAACCAGCACCTCCGCCCCAAATTTTGACAATTCGCCGGCCGCGCCAGCATGGTCTAAATGAATATGGGTTAACAAAACATGGGTGATATCCCCAAAGCCATAACCAAGTTTCGTTAGCTCTCTTTCCAATGCCGGAACCGTCGACCCTGGGCCAGATTCAACTAAAACCACACCTGTAGAATGTTTGATCAAATAACTGCTGATCGCTTGCTTTTTACCTTGAAACTCGAGGTCGATGGTGATGATATCTTTTTTATTCATTTTTCACCCAATGTTGATGGAATTGAAGAAGGTCTCTATGGTTAATTTCAACTCACAATTATAGCGGATATGGCACACAGGAATTTTTAGTTGCTCCAAAAATGTCTGCGCTTCGCCGCGGTTTGGAACAGAGCTAAAGGTCTCACGATCTAATACAAAGAGAATGGGGTGTGTTTTTTTCTCTATCAATAATTCCAACCCACTTCTGAGAGAAGCATCGGCGCAAGTAGTAATGATCATTACGATCGAACCCATGATCAAATTTCGTGAGTTTTGCATTATTACCGTGTCTACCGATTTTTTCCCCTTCGGCGAGATCAATGCCAAGTTTTCAAAGATCTTTTTCTCTTGCCTCGCGCCCGTATCGATCTGTACTGTGACATCATCCTTGCTTTCAGTAATTAAACCTACAGATCTATCCGTCCGTAATAGTTGATGACAAAGTGTGGCAGCAATTGTGACGCCGTATTCAAAGGAATCTTTTGGAAGTTGAACTTTTTCTTTCTTGATAAATACCCAAGGATCGATCGAGTCTATGACTGAAGGTTCAAAAAAATATCCTGCTTGGCTTGAATCCAACAAGATCCAATATTCGTTATGGAGGTATTGTTCAAATTCTTTTACCATCAACTTATTCAATTTTTTTGAAGATAGCCAATGAATCCTTTTGTAATCATCCCCCGGGTTGTAATTGCGGATCTCACTGAATTGAACGGAAGGGTCTAACGACCGCTTTTGAATTGATTTTCCATTTCGAATGATCTGCGGTGAGAGTTCTTTTAATTGCACTTCATAAAAATGGGGCAATACCAACAAGGATCGATTGAGGAAGACCTGTTTTTCTTTTGAAAAAAACCCGATCGGATCTCCAGACCGGATCATTTTTGTGCCGATCCTAAAAACTCCGCGCTTTGTCAGCCTCATTCGGGTTGTAATCGATCGGGTTTGCCCAGGACCGATCCACGTGATCAAACGAGATCCCGCGTTTACAAAAAGATCAGATGAGTCACGCACTTCAAGGAAAAGTTTAGGCAACCAAGAACGATTTGTGATCATCGCTGTTTCATCAAAAACTTGCCCTACCATTGCCTTATTTGCGCGGTTTCTTATTTTGATCTCGACGCCATCCAACGATACCTGAGCCCAAACATAACTAATACCCAAAACCATCACGCAGAAAACGATCAGCCTGTAGTAAACCTCTGCCTTTGTATAGGAAAACCCAATGATCCCTATGATGAAGAAGAGGATGAAAAAATACCAACCCGTTTGTTTCATCTAATCTGAAAAATTCCCCCCTGGCGCTGGACAAGAAGTAAGAATTTCATTGAGCAAATTTCCTATGGATACCTCATTCATCCTAGCGGAAACATTGAGAATGATTCGGTGAGATAAGACAGGAATCAATAGGTCCTTCACATCGTCAGGCAGGGCGTATTTCCTTCCTTCCATGGCGGCTTTCGCTTGAACCGCTTTCATCAGGGCAAGTGAACCTCTAGGGCTAGCCCCAACAAAAACATCTTCATGTTTCCGGGTTTTTTGCACCAATTCAACAATGTACTGTTTAATTTTTTCAGAAACAAATACTTTTCTTAGCTCTTCACTGATCTCCAAGAAATCGGCTTCGCCCATGATAGCGCTCAACTTATTAATTGGATGCTCGATCTCCTGGCTCGAAAGAATGTTTACTTCATCATTTTTCCCAGGATAGCCTAAAGTGATTTTCATGAAAAATCGATCTAACTGCGCCTCGGGAAGAGGGAAGGTACCTTCATATTCGATCGGATTTTGGGTCGCGATCACTATAAAGGGAGAAGGTAATACATAGGATGTGCCATCAATGGTCACTTTTCTTTCGTCCATTGCCTCGAGCAGGGCAGATTGAGTTTTTGGGGTTGCCCGATTGATCTCATCGGCGAGAATGATTTGACCAAAGATCGGCCCTCGTTTTATCTCAAATTTATTCGTTTCCTGATTAAAAATGGAAGCGCCAACCACGTCTGAAGGTAGTAGATCTGGCGTAAATTGGATGCGCTTGAAAGAACATCCGCTGAGAATGGCGAGCGACCTTGCCAACACGGTTTTACCAACCCCGGGAATATCTTCAATGAGCAGGTGACCGTTGCATAAGAAAGAAATTACAGCCGTTTGTAAAACCGACCTTTTACCAAGGATGACCGTCGCAAGTTGATCGACAATTCTTTCACTTACTTTTTGAATATCTAGCATAGAATTATGTTCCTCTAGATAGATTCTATAAAAATTTTCCGATTTTTTCAAACGAAAGTTAGCCGGGTTATAATCTAATTCAAATGACCGATCTATTTGACCACGCTGCCCAAGAAAATCTACAAAGAAATGCCCCCCTTGCCGCCCGTATGCGGCCAAGAAATATCTCAGAATATATTGGCCAAGAGCACATCATTGGTGAAGGAAAGCTGCTTCGACGTGCGATCGACGCGGACCGATTATTTTCATCGATCATTCTTTGGGGGCCGCCCGGAACAGGCAAAACAACTTTAGCTCGGGTGATCGCAAACCAAACCAAAAGTAATTTTGAGACCCTTTCCGCCATTATGGCTGGCAAAGCGGATCTAAAGATAGTGATTGAAAAATCGATCGAAAATTTTCGGCTTTACCGAAAACGAACCGTTCTTTTTATCGATGAGATCCACAGATGGAACAAAGCCCAACAAGATGCCCTATTACCTTTTGTAGAAAATGGCACAATTACTTTGATCGGAGCGACCACCGAGAATCCTTTTTTTGAAGTGATCAAGGCTTTGGTTAGCCGCTCGAGGATCTTCCAATTACGCAACCTGCGAACAAACGAGTTGGTCGACCTGCTTGGTCGCGCTATCGCCGATAAAGAGCGAGGATACGGTGATAGAACGATAGAAATTTCTTTAGAAGCAACCGATCACTTAGCGAATATGGCGAATGGAGACGCGCGAAATATATTGAACGCGCTTGAGTTAGCCGTAGAATCTACCCCACCAAATCCAAATGGGGTGATCGTGATCGATCTCGAAATCGCCCAGGAATCAATTCAAAAACGAGCCGTGCTTTATGATAAGGATGGTGATTCTCATTACGACACCATTTCCGCCTTTATCAAATCCATTCGTGGGTCCGATCCCGACGCCGCTTTATATTGGCTAGCGAAAATGATCAAAGCGGGAGAAGATCCTAAATTCATATTGCGGCGGCTGGTTGTTCTTTCGTGCGAGGATATTGGGTTAGCCGACCCGATGGGTTTGATCATAGCGAATAACGCCGCACAGGCTTTTGAATTTATCGGAATGCCTGAGGGAATTTATCCTATTGTTCAGGCAACCTTGTATTTGGCACTCGCCGATAAATCAAACACAACCGCCTCTTACTTCAAAACCTTACAAATTATTGAAGAGGAGGGTGTTGGGGGGGTTCCGAAGCATTTGCAGGACGGTAATCGAGATAAAGAAGCGACCGGGCAAGGAAAAGATTATGTTTACCCCCATGATTTTGATGAACATTACGTTGCCCAACAATACTTACCTAAAAGGTTATTGGGTACCTATTTTTATGAACCAACACAAATGGGATATGAAAAAATTATCGCTGAGCGCTTAGCGAATTGGCGAAAACAGCAGCAAGAAAAATTTAACATTACTGACCCTGTAAATTATCCAGAAGTCCCCCACGACCTCATCCGGCAATTTTTACGCAACCTCGGTTAGAGCTCGTTGATGAACTCTAAAAATACCTGATTGCCAAGTAGAATGCCCTGGTTCGATAACCGTAGTACATTGTTATCGAAATTCAATAATCCATTCTTTTGAAGTTTATCAATTTGCGTTCGATAGATGGATTGAAAATCGATTTCAAATTGCTTTTCAAGTTCCAAAATATTAAGCCCTTCTCGCACCAATCTCAAACCACACATAATGGAATCCTCGAGTTCTTCCTCGGGTGTATTTGGCTTAAAATTGAGAACAGAAGGAGTACATGGATATGGAAATTCCTTTAGATCTTCCTTCATCAACGATTTTATATACGCCGGGATGCTTTTCACGTTTTCATAACGCAGACCATCGTAATGACCATGCGCTCCCGGCCCGAACGCCAAATAATTGCCATTTCTCCAATAACTCAAGTTGTGCTGGCATTGTAAGTTCGGTTTACACCAATTTGAAATCTCATAATGATCGTAGCCAAGTGTTTTGAGTGTTTCGATCGCGTATGTGAACTGATCCGCGGCGAGGTCTTGGTCGATCTCTGGAATTAATCCCTTCGAGTACCATTTATCAAGCGGAGTTCCTTCTTCGATTCCCAAGGCGTAAGCAGAAATATGTTCCGGATGTAGGGCTAGGCAATCTGCCAAAGTACTTTGCCAAACTTGCATTGTTTGGCCAGGAATACCAAAGATCAGATCTAGATTTATATTTTCAAAACCAGCTTTTCGAGCATTTTGGTGGGAATCGACCACAGCCTGAAAATCGTGGATACGGTCCAGAAACTTAAGCATAACTGGGTCTGAGCTTTGTACACCAAAGCTGATCCGGTTGAATCCAACTTTTATTAATCCGAGAAAATACGATTCATCAGTTGTTCCAGGATTGGCTTCTAGACTAATTTCAGCGTATGGAGCGATCGAAAAGTTAGATCGAATCGCGTCGAATATCACTTCAAATTGCTGAATACTCAAAAGAGAAGGAGTGCCCCCACCGAAAAATATAGTGGCTAGCTCTTGCTTCGGGCTGGTCTTGCCAACAAAATTGATCTCCTTCACAAGAGCGGTCGTAAAGTCGTCGATCAGGTGTTCAGCACCAGCGTAGGTATTAAAATCACAATAGGCGCATCTTTTTTTACAAAAGGGGATGTGAATATAAAGGGACAAAGGACCTGGGGAGGTGCGCCCCATTACCTTTCCATCTTCTTCATTCGAACCATTAGAACCGGTGGTATCTCATGGAAGTTGCTTCCCCATGATAGTGTATTTTTGGTTTCTTGTTCCTTGAAGGAGGTTTCGTTGAAACGGTCGACCACAAACCCATTTTGGAACCCAAGGTTTAAATAATATTCAATGGGGCGATTGAAATAATACTGCGGATGTTTTTGACCCGATAAGGCGATCCCCTTGGCGGCATAGATGGACAAGTATTTTGAAATTTTTACCGAGAATACCTCTTTTAACCCCTCATTCTCGTAGATCTCTTCAACTGACTTTATGGTCGATGAATTGTTAAAAACAGGATGAAGCAGACTAAAAATAAATGTTCCTCCTGGTTTTATTTTTTTGCGTAAAAATTCGAAAATGGGTTCAATCGAAGCGATATCAAACAAAGCCATGTTGCAAATGGCATGGTCGTAGACTGCATCATCCAATTGTTGAAGCGAGCTAGGATCCGATACGTCTATCACTTGGTATTGGATCAAATTGCTTGGATTTTGATAAGCCTTTGCTCTCTCGATCAAGTTTTCCGAAAAATCGATGGCTGTGACCTTGTATCCAAGTTCGGCGAGTTTTCGCGAAAGTAAACCATTTCCGCAGGCGATATCAAGAATGTGTATAGGTGCGTCACCGTTTACTGGGTAGGATTTTAAATAATCGAGAATATATGGAAGCTGAAGCACCCTAAAAAAATCATTTCCTTCCGTCCCCATTTTTTCATCCCATAGTTCAGCGTTTAAATTCCAAGCCAAATGGGTAAAATCGTTCTCGTCGCTCAACCTTGACCAGCTTTTTTCAAAAGAACATACGCGCCAACATATTCATCCGGCAATTTGGCGGATTTTGCTAGCGTGGTTGTTTCTAATTTGCTAAAGATAACCGGCAATGAGGCGATCACATCGGCAAAATTATCGTTTGATAAGGCTTTTGTTAATTTATCAGATATATTTTTCGTCCACATCCAGTCCATGCGGTATTTATCAGCTTTTACCCAATAACCCCGCTTCTCCCATGCGACTACAGAAGCATCGATACCATTATAGATCTCAGATAAATTTATTGCGATAAAAGCGACCAGATCACGGGTTTTGTCATTGATCTCACCCATTTGATTCAATTCTCTGATCGCTAAAAGGACATGTTTAATGCGGATATTTCGTTCTTTGCTGGCTGTATCTTTATTTATATATGTCATTTAGCCATTATAACTTAACCAGTTTTTGAATTCGCCTTCAAATTGGGTGTTCAATGGTGTTATTTTATCAAATCTTGTAATATAATTTGTAGGCTTAAAAACAGCATGGGGACATGCTGGAATTGGCAGACAGGCATGACTTAGGATCATGTGTCGAAAGGCGTGAGGGTTCAAGTCCCTCTGTCCCCACTACAAAGCATTTCATAATTCGGAAGGAAAAACAAATTGAACATCGTTACAAAACCAATGGAAGACCACCAAGTTGAGATGGTCGTTGAGATCGATAAAACCAAATTTGAATCAGCCAAACATAAGGCTGCGCAAAAAATTTCTCAGAAAGTAAAGATACCTGGTTTTCGCCCGGGAAAGGCACCTTACCAAGTTGTAAAAAATATGTACGGCGATGGCGCGATCACGGAAGAAGCTATCGAAATTTTGGTTGAGGAAATTTATCCAGAAGCCGTAAAAGAAGCCAACCTTGAACCTGGCGCTCCTGGTCAACTTTTGAACATCGAAAGTATTGATCCTCCCACTTTTAAATTTGTCGTTCCACTAAAAGCATTGGTTGAATTAGGCGATTACAAATCGATCAAAAAAGAATATTCCTTTATTGCTCCTGACGACTCCAAATTCCAAGATGAGCTCGCGAATATTCGTAGAATGTACGCCAAAACCGAAACAGTTGAACGCGCCATCGAAGATGGTGATTACGTGTTACTGGATGTAATCGGTTATGACGCGAAAGACAAAGAAAAAGCTGAATCCGTTATAGACCGCAAGGGTTACGCTTTGGTGATTCGCAAAGAAGGTCCTGAAACAGAATTCCCCTACCAGGGTTTTTCTAACGGATTACTCAGCGCAAAGCCCGGGGATACCGTTTCCCTAGTGAATAAATACGCTAAGGATTTTTCGGACGAAAAATTAGCTGGTAAAAAAGTTAATTTAGAAGCCCTGATCAAAACCGTTCGTGCGGTGATTATGCCCGAGATCGACGACCAGTTTGCTATGATGACCGGGTTAGGTTCCAATGTCGAGGAATTCAACCAAAGACTACGCGAAACCATTGAGTCTGAAGAAAAAGCCAAGTACGATGACGATTATTTTGAAGGTTTGTTGGATGAAATTAAAGCCATTTCCACCATCAAATATCCTCCCCAAGTCATCGAACACGAAATTGAACATGTGCTTGAAGATGTAGAACGACGGCTTCAGGGTCAAGGTATCGAAAATCTTGAAGCATATTACAAATTGCTCAAGACCACACCCGAGCAATTTATTGAAGATCAGGCTAAGCCTACCTCCATTAAAAGACTTGAACGCGGTTTAGTTATGGATGAGATCGCCAAGGTTGAAGAGATCAAATTAGATAATGATTCTCTCGAAACCGAATTCCGCAACAATTGGGCGTCCCTTGTAATGTCCGATCCTGAGTTCGCCAAGCGAACCAAGAACGGTACCAAGCCAACCCAAGATTTGATCAACGCCGTAACGATGGATTCTGCCAATAGGCTTCTAACCCGAATGACTTTGGAACGTCTCAAAGAATTCGCCACCGGAGCGTCCGATGGATCCACCGAAAAAGTAGATGCGCCAAAAAAGAAGGCAAAAACCGCCAAAAAGAAAACCGCGGAAGAATAGCACATACCTTTTCTTATTAAAGAAAATAGCCTTGAATTTTACAATTCAAGGCTATTTATTTTTTTAGTAGATCCGATTACGGACCTGTGATAATAATTTGTTGGGCATAAACAATGAGTTTTCTCGTGCACAAGTTACGAGGTCTTGTCGTTCCAAATTTTCTTTAGTTCAGCAAATGGAACTGAAATTGTTTGGTGCCCTTTGCCGGTATTCCATGTCATCGCTAATTCTCTTTTGGCTCGCGTTATTGCTACGTATAGCAATCGCAATCTTTCCCTAACAACATCCCGCCTTGCCTGTAATGTTGCCCCGGGTGAATTGGTGTTATCACTTTTGTTGATCAAACCCTTTAATTGATAAACTCCTTCTGCCTCTAAATTAATACTCCCCTTGATGAAGAATTTTTCTGAATAATAACTGTCGCCCTCTTGCAGTGACGGAAAATCATAATTATTGAGAGACATTAAATAGACTTTATCCCACTCCAGTCCCTTAGCCTTGTGCATTGTGGTAACGACCACCTTGCCAGGGTAATTTGCAGGGTCAAAATTAACATCATCCCGTCCCATTCCTAAAAACTTTCTCTCATTTTTAGAAATTTTTGCCAGTTCAACTATAGATTCTTTCAATCCCCACTTTGAGTCGATCAACCTTCCTTGCCGAAGGTATTTTGCTATCTTATGAAACAATGCCAATTCGATCGGGTCGCGGGTTAGGTCCTGCCCAATTGTGATGACCAGCTGATCTATGGGTAGAATGATCGCGCTCGTCCAACGAGTTAGATAAAGTTGAAAGGTGGAAAAAATTTCTCGCTGTTCCTCATTATTCTTCGTGATGTCGGGAAAATTTTGCTCGAATATATTTTCAGGATGATCAACCAACTTTAAAGCGTTTTTTATTTCATTTAGATTCTGAGGTGTTAAGTTCGGGAAAAAAACGGTGCAAAACATAGAAAAGACCGAGTTTAAGCGGTTTTTATTGGTAGGATCCTCCAAATATTCCAAAATGGAAGTCATTTTGTTGGCGCTAATTCTGGTTTCTGTTGAGCTGGTAAGGTATTCAACATACTCAATTTTTCGATCTTTAAGAATATTGATCAGGTCGATTCCTCGTTTATTGGTTGTTGATAAAACCGCGACGGTTGAATCTTTGTTCAGCTCGATCCATTTTTCAACGGATTTAGCGATCGCCTCCAACTCATCCTCTGAGCGAAAGGGTTTATCAACCAAAAATACACCGTGGGGATTATCTTCCGGATTCTTTTGCGGGTCATCGAGTTGGGTGGGCAAGATGTAGGGTTTAGTGAGCGCATCTCTACAGAAAAAATCGGGATGAGCGTTGTTCGCCCACTGGGTTAGCGCGTTTGCCATAAATATTATGGAAGGCTGGCACCGCCCGGACTCAGGGAGATCAACACTATTATCAGCTTTTTTTATAAAATTTAGCAGATATTCTGGTTTTGCGGTTGTAAAGGTTTCGAAAATTGCCTGATTCGGATCGCCAACCCGTACCCAATTTCCCGAGGATAACAGCCCTAAAATACGTTCCTGCAGGAAACTCGAATCTTGGGCTTCATCTTCCAAAATAAACGGAAATTTGTGACGCAGACGGGAGAGCAGCTCCGGGGAATTTTCCAGGGCTGTAAGCCCGAAAGCGATCAAATCATCAAAATCCAAAGCTCCGCGAACAGATAACGCTCGTTGATAGCCCAAGAAGATATCGTAGCCCATTTGCAGCACGGTTGAAATTTCTGGCTCAAAAAGTTTTCTAATTTCGTCCGGAGTTTTTCGAAGGTCTTTTGCCGTTCGGGTAAAGGCGATACTGAATTTATCGATCAGAATCGGGAGTTGCCTTTCCAAAACATCTCGTTTTTTGGATGCGTCTAACCCATCAATAAGAAGTTCATCGATCTCATACGGATGTTCTTGGATCCACTTCTGTATGATCTCTCTTCTGATCTGCTCGGCGTCTTTTTCATCGACGATGATAAATCCATTCTCTAATCCAACAAGCGATGGGTTTTCTTTGACAATGTCATAAGCTAAGGCATGCAAGGTGCGCACGCGATAACCGATATTGGATACCAACCCATTGATCTTGATGAATTTGCTGATCCTGCTTGAAAAATTGTCCACCGCTGAGTTTACTAACGTGACTACCAAAACTTCCTGATCGTATTCCAATTTTCCGGAAGTAATGATCTGTGCCGCCAGCGCGCTAAGAATATGAGTTTTTCCACTTCCAGGTACAGCAGAGACGCCAAGCGTTCCACCTTGGTATTCGAGAACCTTTTGTTGCGATTTACGAGGTTTAAAATTTAATTCCATAATATTTGTTTATAAGTATATAATTATTCCTAAATCTAACCTACAAAACGGAGCTGAGTATGTCAAACACGCAATTAATTTCCTCAATGCCATTGTTCAAGGACCTATCTGCCGAGGTGATTGAAAAGATCAGCTCCTTAAGTCAGTTGCATAATTTTAAGAATGAAGAATTGATCTTCAAAGAAGGTGGCAGGGCTGATCAGCTTCATTTTTTGATCAGTGGCGGGGTTGTTCTTAAAGTTCAGATCATGACCAAACCCGACAGTGTTACGGTTTCGTATATAGGCAAGCCTTACGACTGCTTCGGTTGGTCTGGTTTGGTATCTCCGCATTATTACACCGCATCCGCTACTTGCGAGGAAGATAGTGTTGTTCTTACTGTCAATGGCGATGAATTGTTAAAAGTGTTTCAAGAATCACCACAAGATGGCTTTTTAGTTATGCACAGAGTCGCGAATCTGGTATCGGATCGCTTGCGCAATAGCCGACAAGCCTTGATCAAAACCATGTAATCGCTTAAGAATTATTAAAAGAGGACGTGTTCAAAAGTTTGAACACGTCCTCTTTTTTTATCTTCCGATTTCTCGCTTTACCGTGTTATATAAATTTTCGGCTTTTATTTCACTCAATGAATAACATGGAGCTTCTAGATGGTCTGCCAGGTCTTGGGCAAGCCCTTGGTCAAAAGCGGCGTGTTCCATATTGATGACGATGCTCTTGATTTTTTCATTAGTGAGCAGTTCGGCAAAATGGTAGGCTTCTTCTTGAGGAGCCATTGGACCAATGGAAACATTTCCCGCCCCATCGGTCAGCACGATCAACAACGGCTCGATATCTGGATGGGTGTATTTTTCTCGCAATAAAACATCGATCGACATCAACAATCCAGCGGACAAAGGGGTTTTACCGCCAACAGGTATATCGACCAAGGCTCTTTGAGCTAACTGAACACTATTGGTTGGGGAAAGGATAAGTGTGGCTCGATCTTTTTGAAAAACGATGAGACCGACGCGATCGCGACGTTGATAGGCGTCTGTTAGCAGCGATAGGATAGCCCCCTTGGTGGCATTCATTCGCTCGGCAACCGCCATAGACCAAGACGCATCCACCAAAAAGAGCACTAAATTAGCGGTTCGTTTTACGCGTACTTTCTTTTGGAGGTCGGCTTTTTGAATTGAGAAGGCAACAAGCTTTAAATGCTCGCCTCGGAACTTCTGGAAGGGAGCGGCAGCTCGTATGGTGGCGTCAAAGGCGATATCCGTGCTTCCATGAGCTGGCCGAGCCATGATGTAACGTCCACGTTTTTTATCCGTTTTGGTTTCGGATCTACGTCCGGCGTTTTTTCTACTTAATTTATCGAGAGGGGTATCTAATTTCCGGGTAGCGAAGGTCTCCCCGGGGTTGATCTTTTTTCCACCGTCCCACCAATTAGCTGTTGAGGCAAAAACATCTTGCCCGGAAGGCTGCGATAATGGAGGAGCGGTGGAATCATCGGGGCTATCTTCTAAAAGTGACTTTTTTTTTCCTGAGTATCGCCGCCGCCCTGATCATCGGTTTTTTCACCGTCGGCAGCATCATCTTCTACACTTTGTCCTACAAGGTTTTCAATTCGTTCTTGCAATTGTTCAGCGGTAACTTCAGCCTGATAGAAGGGCCCTCGCTTGATTCGGTGGGGCAAGGCTAATTCCGCCGCAAGAGCGATGTCGTGGTCGGTGATGTTGGTTCTGCCATCGTAAGCAGCTTGAGCGCGAGCGGCACGAAGGATTACTAAATCGGCACGGTGGCCATCTACATTGAGTGATGATGTGAGAGCTGCAATCGATAATAGATCACGCTTTGAGTGCTTAACGCTGCCAACGATCTGGCGAGCCTTCTCAATTTTTTCGGATAATTCTTTTTCGCTGCTGAGGAATTCATTTCGGAAAGCTTCCGCATCAGTATCGAACGCCAAATTTCGCTCCATGATCAATACACGATCTCGGGCGTCGCGAATACCGGTAATATCAACCGCGAAGGCGAAACGATCTAACAATTGTGGACGTAAATCACCCTCTTCTGGGTTCATTGTTCCAACCAAAATAAACCTAGCGGGGTGAGAGAACGAGATGCCTTCACGCTCAACAATATTGGTACCTGAGGAGGCGGAATCTAACAAGAGATCAACAACGTGATCATCTAACAGGTTTACTTCATCAATGTAGAGTAATCCGCGATTTGCGTGAGCGAGTACGCCAGGTTCAAAATGGCGTTCGCCTTTTTGAATTGCCTGTTCGATATCTAATGTACCTACCACCCTATCTTCTGTTGCGGAAACAGGCAAGTTGACGAATGGGGTTGGTTTAATGATGAAAGGGAGCTCGTTTATAAGGAGAGATCGCTCTTTGCATTCGGTACACCATGTGTTCAAATTTTCAGGATCACAGCCAAAACGGCAATCCTTTACTATTTTCACTAAGGGCAATAACGCGGCTAAGGCGCGTGCGGCTGTAGATTTTGCTGTACCACGTTCACCACGAATCAAAACACCGCCAACGCGGGTATCAACGGCATTTAAGATCAATGCGCGCTTCATTCTTTCCTGGCCAACGATGGCTGTAAATGGATAAATTGTATGCATAGTTCTTCCTCGAGTCTGAATTATACTTGAAACATCGATACGAGAAAGATTTTTATAAAACACTAACAATTATGATAATTACTCTCTTAATTTGGCTCCTCCTATATATAGAATCTTCGATCATCGGAAACGCCCTACAGGGTTTGGCCTTTGGGGATCGGTCAAATAAGGATATCAACCTAAAGCAAATACTTCTCGGTTTAGTAGCTATTACAACCGCAAGCTCATATTTTTCGCTCTTCGCGAAAATTGGCGCAACCTTCGCAATCATTCTTTTCTTACTATCGGTCAGTTTATTTATAATTTATCAACCAAATCTATTAAATCTAAGCTTTTTGAAAAAGCTCTCGATTTTTCAAAAAGTGTCAATATCAATTTCCTTTGTATTAGTACTTGAGTTATCCACCCACGCGGTTCTAAACCCCGATACGAACATTTACCACGCCCAAGCCATCCGTTGGATCGAAAATTTTCCAGCTATTCTGGGGTTAGGCAACTTGCATGGAAGGTTTGCCTTCAACTCTGCTTGGTTTCTTATCAACGCTGTTTATAGCTTTTCCTTCCTCGGCGGACAATCCTACCATCTTGTTTCGAGTTTTCTGTTCCTAGTAGTAGTCATCGCGTTGATCTCGAATTTGTCGCCAATCCACAAAAAGATCCTTCTCAGCGATATCGTTCGTATGTTCTTCTTGTTGTTTGCGTTTCTTTACCTCGCTTCAGATATTTCCTCGCCAGGGACCGATACCCCAACAACTTTGATCCTTTGGGTACTTGTTTTATACCTGGTCGAGTTTCTTGAAGACCAGAATAAAAATAACCTACTAATTATCACGATCCTTTCCACCTTTGCGATCACGATAAAATTATCCGCCGTCAGTGTTGGCGTACTCATTCTAGTTATTTTGGTTTTCCTACTTGCCCAAAAAGACTATAAAAAAGTCGCATTACTCTTTCTAACATCTGGAATTATTTTTATTCCTTTTCTAACCCGAAATTTTGTTTTATCTGGGTACATGCTTTACCCATTCCCTTCTATTGACCTCTTTAATGTGCCCTGGAAGGTTGCCTTAGACCGAGTGATCGAAGAAAGAAACGCTATTTTGGTTTGGGGGCGGTTACCTGGCGAGCAAATTTCTGCAGCGATGAAACTCGGCTTCACCGAATGGTTCCCAGATTGGTTTGCTGGGCAAACCCTTATTCGGCGTGCCTTGGTTCTTTTTGCCAGCGCCTCCCTTTTACCGATATTGATCCAATGGAAATTGAGACTGTTGGGTCGACTTTATATCGCTATCTATTTTTTGACCTATTTTGGGTTATTCTTTTGGCTTTTCGCCAGCCCAGACTTCCGATTTGGTTATAGCTTTTTGATCCCGACGATCGTTCTAACAATCGCTCCAATAATGGTTGCCTTGCTAAATAAATACTTCAATCCCAACCAAATAAATCGAACATTTTTCGTCTTATTAGTGTTATTACTGATGAGTACATTGTGGTTATCTTTTGACAATGCCACTTTTAGGGCAAGAATCATCCAACCGAGCGACTACGACCGGGTAAAAACAATTCCCTGCGGTATCGGAAACGCGAGCCTTTTTTGCGCTAAAAGTTACAATAAATGCTCTTATCATGACTTCCCTTGCATACCGCATGACAGGTTTTGGGTATTCATGGCAGGAGAAGTCTATACAGATGGATTTATCGGTATAAAATAGTATTGTCAATGTAGTAAATAACTTGTATAATGTAACCCAATCTCTTTTTATTGGAGCAATTAATTTATGGTTGATCAAAATTTTAGCCCTAAGGGGCCAGGGGGTCTCGAAGAGGATTTCCAAAACGAGAACCAAGAAACGATGGAGAGCTTGATGCAATCCGAAACCGCTGGTTTGGAATTTCCAAACCAAGGGGAAATTCGCGAAGGGGTCATAGCAAGTATTTCCCCATCGCAGATTTTGGTCAGCATCGGCTCAAAATCTGAAGGTGTCATTACTGGTAAGGAGATCGAATCGATCCCCCAATCAGAACGTGACGCTTTCGTAGTTGGACAAACGATTCCTGTTTACGTCAAGGATCCAGAGGACCAATACGGTAATGTAGTCCTTTCCTACTCTCGAGCTAGGGAATCTCTTGGTTGGGAGATCGTTGAAAAAATTCAAGCAACCAACGAACCTCTTGACGGCCTTGTAGAAGGTTACAACAAGGGTGGTCTTATCGTTTTGGTAAATGGTCTTCGTGGTTTTGTTCCTTCGTCTCAACTCAGCGCCTCACGCCGTTCTGTGATGCAGAGTGAATCCCCAGATAAATGGGGCAAGATGATCGGAGAAACAATTTCCGTCAAGATCATAGAGATTGATCGGGCTCGCCGACGACTTATTCTTTCAGAAAAAGCCGCAAATCCCGAATCCAAGCAATCTGTCAAAGAACGACTTTTGGAAGATATCAAGGAAGGCCAGATTTACACCGGCCGAGTTACTTCCATTGCCGATTTTGGCGCATTTGTAAATATCAATGGCGCTGATGGCTTGGTTCATCTCTCCGAGATCACTTGGGATCGCATTTCCAACCCCAGCGAAATTCTCGAAGTTGGCCAGGAAGTCAAAGTCAAGGTTATCAACATTGACAAAGAGAAGAAGAGAATTGGTTTGTCGATTCGTGCTTTGTTAGGCGATCCTTGGGCAGATAAAGCTTCTACATTCAAAGTTGGCCAATTAGTTGAAGGCAAGATCACCCGCCTAACTAAGTTTGGCGCCTTTGCTAAATTAGATGGCGATATTGAAGGCTTGATCTATATTTCAGAATTATCTGAAAATAGAATTAACCACCCCAAAGAAGTTGTCAAAGAAGGCGATACCCTCACTCTCCGAGTCATAAAAATTGACGAAGAGCAGAAGAGAATTGGTTTGAGCCTCCGCAAAGTTGACTCTGGCGCATTCGCGGATTTGGACATGAAAGCCCTTGCTGCCGAAATGAACCCAGATTCAGAATAGAAACAAAACAAAAACAGAAAGGGCGCTCCCAAAAAGAGCGCTCTTTTATTATTAATCAATATTTTGGAGTCGTCATGAAACCGCTAATTGTCGATGCGCATCAAGACCTAGCCTACAATATGCTCGCATATTCTAGGGATTATTCACTTCCTTTGGATGCTATTAGGGCGAAGGATAAGGAAAGCAATACCGTCGCTGAAAATGGCACAACCTTGCTCAGTTGGTACGAATACCAAAAGGCAAATGTCGCCATCATTTTTGGCACCTTATTTGCCGCACCCGCCTCAGACCCACTCACCAGTGTTGATGGATTCCACTATCAAAATTCCGAAGAAGCGCATACGCTCTACCTGAACCAAATCAATCGATACGAGCAGCTCTTTGAGGAGCATCCCGATCAATTTTCCCGGCTTCGGAGTAAATCTGAGCTGGAAAAAGTGCTTGCCGCCAAAGAGGCTGGTCTTTCGGAGGTCCCAACATCTTTACTGATCCTAATGGAAGGTGGAGATGGGATTCGAAATATGGAGGATTTATCCTTTTGGTGGGAAAAAGGTGTTCGAATTATTGGACCAGCTTGGAAGGCGACAAAATTTTGTGGCGGTACTGGCCAGCCTGGCCCATTAACCGACCTTGGACACGATCTTCTCAGGGAAATGGCAAAATATGGGTATATTTTGGACATCAGCCATATGGACTGGTTGGCTGCGGAACAATCATTGGATGAATATACTGGCACGATCATCGCCAGCCACGCAAACGCCCTGAGCAAAGTGATCGGCGGTACCCGTAATCGATTCCTCGCGGATGAGATCATCAAAAAATTGATCGAACGTAATGGTGTAATTGGCGTTATACCTTTCAATAATTTTCTGATGCAAGGATGGGAAGGAATGGACCCAAGACCTAACATATCTGTTGATCTTGTGGTCGACCATATCGATGCTATTTGCCAAATGGCAGGCAATGCCAACCATGTAGGATTCGGCACTGATTTTGACGGTGGTTTTGGCGTTGAGAACACTCCCGATGAAATTGACTCGATCTCCGACCTTCATATCTTTACCTCCAAATTAGCATCTCGCGGATATTCGGACCCTGATATCGAGAAAATTTTTGGCGGTAACTGGATTTCTATCCTCAAACGGAGTTTAATGTAACTATGGAAGAAAACTCCCCTGAACAAGAGTATTACTCAACAAAATCTATGGACACCCGTGCCATCTTTGGGTTTATCGTCTCAACAGTTGGGTTGGCAACCACAATCATTAGCGCAAAACCAGAATGGGTTGGCCAAAATCGCAGCCCAGTGATCGGATTCATTCAGCTAGTAATTATGCTTGCCGGGCTCGCCCTGCTCTCTGGGGGCGGGTTTATTAGTATCAACTCGTTATGGGGAAATCGGGAAAAGTCGATCGTGGCGGATTTTGGGATTCGCTTTATCAGCACAGGATATGTGATCGCGTTGTTTGCCGGTTTGTTTGATATTTTTGGCGGGAATATGGCAGGAAACAGCGCTAAATCACCTCAATTTGGGCCATATGAAGAGGTTGGCCTCGAAATTGGGCTAGCAATCATCATTGTTGGCTTGCTTATGATGATACCTTATAAGTACTTATCGAAGACGCAAAAAAAAGAGACCGCCTTATAGGCGGTCTCTTTTTTTGTTGGTGACCCCACAGGAATTCGAATCC
>CAIRYE010000068.1 GCA_903882765.1 uncultured Anaerolineae bacterium | reverse complement strand
CATTCCCCGCACAAACAGGTCTATCTTCACCCCTGCCTGCGAGGCTTTGTAAAGATCAATGATCATCGCCGGGTCCACGATCGAGTTCACCTTCATAATAATATGCCCGGCTTTCCCAACTTTTGCCAAGGCCACTTCACGCTGTATCAGCGCGGTAAGCCGTTGACGCAGGTTCACCGGCGCTACCAAAAGTTTTTGATAGTCCTGCTGGGTAGCGTACCCGGTAAGGTAATTGAACAGGTCGCTCACCTCCTCCCCCATCACGGGGTCACAGGTGAACATGCCAATATCTTCGTAGATCTTGGCGGTGCTGCTGTTGTAATTACCGGTTGCCAAATGCAGGTAGCGCCGAATGCCTTCTTCTTCTTGCCGAATGACCATGGCGATCTTGCTATGAGTTTTTAACCCCACCAAGCCATACACCACATGCACGCCTGCCTCTTCCAATTTTAGCGCCCAACCAATGTTGCTTTCTTCGTCAAAGCGCGCTTTTAACTCCACCAAAACCGCCACTTGCTTGCCGCGCTCCGCCGCTTCCAACAACGCCTCTACCACCGGCGAGTTTTGCCCCACACGGTACAGCGTTTGTTTAATAGCCAATACATGCGGGTCGCGCGCCGCGGCGGTCAAAAAATCCACCACCGGGTCAAAGGAATCATAGGGGTGATGCAGCAAAATATTCTGGTTGCGAATGACCGAGAAGATATCCCCAGTAAGCAGCCCTTTCTTCAAGATCTTTGGGATGCGCGGTTTGTAAGGCACCTCCTTCAGATCGATCCGCTCCACTTGGTTATAAAGCTTCCAAAGCGCGCTCAAACCAAATGGTTCTGGCATCACAAACAGATCGTTGGGGTGTACTTCCAGGTTGTCGATTAGGATCTCGCGAATTTTTTGCGGCATAAGGTTGTTTACTTCCACCCGTACCACCGAACCAAATTTTCGTTTCCGAATGCTGGTTTGCATATTCTCAAGCAGGTCGTCCGCTTCCAGTTCCTGAATTTCCAAGTCAGCGTCACGCACAATGCGGAAGGGATACACCGCCGCCACATCCAACCCTTTAAAAAGCAACGGCAGGTTTTTCTCGATGACCTGCTCGAGCCAAACAAAATAATGGTTGTGCGGGATCGTTCCATCCTTGCGCACCCCGCCCGAGGACCGTTTGATCGGCAGCAGGCGCGGCAGGGTATCCGGTATCTTCAGGCGGGCAAATTTTTCCCGCCCTTTGGCATCTTTGATCACAATGAAAAAGTTGAGGCTCAGGTTAGAGATATGCGGAAAAGGATGCCCAGGATCCAACGCCAGCGGAGTAAGGATCGGAAAGATCACTTCCTTAAAAGACTGATCGATACGTTCTTTTTGGATGGGGGTAAGTTTTTCGTAATTAAGGATGTGCACACCTTGCTTTTCAAGTTTTGGCAGCAAGGTCTTTATTAGGGTGTGCAATGCGCTCTCATAAATTTCAGCCGATTTCTTGCGCAGTTCCGCCAAAATTTCCTGCGGCGTCTTGCCATCAACAGCGCGCTCAATGATCTTCGACTCAACCTGTTTGCGCAGACCTGAAAAACGCACCATAAAAAATTCATCCATATTGGATCCGAGAATTGCCAGAAATTTGATCCTCTCCAGCAACAGGTTGTTCTCGTCCAGCACCTCTTCCAATACGCGCGCCTGAAACTCGAGCAGGCTGCTTTCGCGGTTTGTAAATAGATCAAAAGACGAATGGTTGATCTGTTTTGGCGTTTCTTTGTTTAGGTCTGCGGTCATTAAAGATCCTTCTCGATCAATATGGTAATATACTAGCTCGAATTATAATGATTATCGTGTTTTTGTGTTTTAATTAGTTATAATCGTCGCGATAAATTAATACTCAACGAGTTGTAAATATGGAGAGCCTACATGTTTGAAAAACCAAAGATCCTCGTGATCGATGATGAATCGATAGCCCGCATCACCATCGAAGCTTTGCTTTCCTCTGAGAACTACGAAATGTACTTCGCCGAAAACGGCGAAGAGGGCATCACGATCGCGTCGGATATCAAACCCGATATTATCTTGCTGGATGTGATGATGCCGGGGATGAATGGTTTTGAAACCTGCAAAAAGATCCGCGGAATGGCAGACCTCGCCGAGGTTCCCATCCTTTTGGTCACCGCCCTCGACGACCGCGAATCCCGTATGAGCGGCCTTCAATCCGGCGCGGATGATTTCATCACCAAGCCCTATGACATTTTCGAGTTGCAGATCCGCATCCAGAATATGACCCGCCTCAATCGCTACCGTCTCCTGATCGACCAGCGCAAAGAAATGGACAAGCTGCACCAAGAGCTGCTCGAAGCCTACGATCTCACCATCGAAGGCTGGTCCAGCGCCTTGGTCATCCGCGATATGGAAACAGATGACCACACCCGCCGAGTTGCCGAGATGACCAT
>CAIRYE010000067.1 GCA_903882765.1 uncultured Anaerolineae bacterium | reverse complement strand
GTGAGGATTTGTTGGGGTAGGCGCGGGGTGTTCCTTCCACTCAACGAGGTTTCTGGATCGGGTGGATGAATCTTCAAGAATCCTATTTTTAGGTCGAACCATTCCTTCCTTTGCTTGGCTACCTATTAAAGATAGTTTCCATCGCAAACACACCTTGAAGTTTAACTTCGAAATTAAAAGGAAGGGGATCTAATGGACTACCTAGATCATTCTTCTCATCGATCGCGCTGTTACAATATAAATACTTATTGAATGACGTGAAGGGTTTTATTGCGCCAAATAATACCCTCTGCTATGATAATGAAGTAAATATGAAATTCACAATTGCGAGTCTTTTAGTATGAAACTTAAATGGAGTACAAATGACCGAAGAACTTGACCCAGGGTTACTAGCACCGATCGAGAAAGTTGCGCGATTTATTGAAACCGGAGATGTATCTCTATTATCTGCCTTTGCCAGCCAAGGGGTAGTGATCATTGAAAATTTTGCTCCACACCTGTTTGAAGGCCCCGACGCCGTGGAGCGTTGGTCACAAAAGATCATTACGTGGCATAAGCCTCCAAGCGACTTAGTTCTGAAGCATACATTCGGCACGGTACAGGATCTTCGGGTTGAAGAAAACTTAGCGTTTTTATCCTTGGCAACACATTGGGTCATTTCTGAAGGCGAGGATAGCTTTGAAGAAGATGGCGGTTGGGCATTTGTTTTGGTACAGGAAAAAGGCGAGTGGCGAGTGCGAAGCTATGGCTGGGCCGTTACCTTCATCTCGGAATAGCAACCTACCTCTCCACCAAAAAAGTGATGAGCATCTCCCAGGCCGGTTTTTCGATTCTGCCAAATGCCAACCACAGCCCGATCGATCCGACCTTTCAGCAATTATATTAGAGCGCAGCTATGATCGTTCCGATACTTTACGCGGATTTCAACAACACGTTCGCTTCATCTCGGGACACAAACTTGTGGGCGATATCATTGCACACCTACGGCTCCCTAAAGGATCTCTCCAATCAAGGGGTTCGGCTTGTAGAAGAGATGCCAATCGTGATCTATATGGATAGCGCGGAAGGGGAAGACCTCGAAGCGGATGCTATGACCTATTTTGATCCAACATATAAATGCTGGATGGCCGAAATTGACCAAAACAAGATTCGATACGTGCCATCTCATACCGAGTTATGGGATCAAAAAGTGTTTCTTTGCCTGCAATGCCGCCAAGACCTAGCTTCTTTTTTTGTTGAGCACCAACGTAATTTTGAATCTTGTTGCCCCAATTGTGAGCTTCCAATTATTGCGGCTACTCTCCCACCAAATTCGGCTCAGTTTCAATAGGTCCATGGTCGGTTTGTTCCTAGATCGAAGGTGAGAAATCTTGGATATTCTCGCAAAATGCAGTGGGGACCATCGACCAGAGTCAATCGAATTTATCGGACGAAATAGGAGCGTATACCATCAAAATGCGATCCAGGGATGAGATCAAGATCGAAGCGGCAAATGCCAAATTGGTTTGTTTTTAAAAATGCCTTGATTCGTTCTTTGTGGCCAACTTTAAAAGCTCTATTAATTGGCTTGGTTGTATGGTACCCTTG
>CAIRYE010000066.1 GCA_903882765.1 uncultured Anaerolineae bacterium | reverse complement strand
CGTGCCAGCGGATGCCAAGGCTGCTTGTATAGGTCTAGCAAAATGAATTTCCATCAGACCTAACTCATCTCTTGCATGAGCACCTAAAGCATCGTGCGCTGTCAGTTTTATGGCTACTTGTTTCGCTAAAGCGAGATCTAGTCCGCGGCTAACATAGATCTCCGTCAACTCTTCGAGCTCATTTTCCGCGTCATTTGCCAACTCAAGCCTTTCTCGGTCTAGATCCGCTTTTTCTGTATCTGATTGCGAACTAACCGAAACATATTCCCCAGCCGCCATCGACATAGCGCCTGCGACCAATCCAGCGATTCCGGCAACTAATACGCTGCTTTTATCAGCATTTGATGCCACGACTCCCAACACAAGACTGGCCGTCGAAACAATACCGTCGTTCGCTCCAAGAACAGCCGCCCGAAGCCAGCCAATTCTTTCTGCGTAGTGTCGTTCTAGATGAATAGACATATCTACCTCCGATCAAAATTTGTGGTTTGTTTTTTAGCAATTTAAATTCCCGCATTGAGAACTAATTATTGATATCTTATCACCAGATCATCTAAGTACCGATAAAATAGTAAATAGGAAAATATGTTATCTAACCAAATATGAAGATTAGAGATATTTTCCGCTACCTCGAAAGTGGACCCTAGTGACCCAATTCTGCAAAGAGGGATCCCGAAAACGAGAAATTAAGTATTCCAGCAAATACTAATAGAAAAAGAGAACAATGATTCCAATACTAACGGTTATAGGAAAAACTGGATGCGGTAAAACGACCATCATCGAAAAATTGATACCTGAGTTTAGAAACCAAGGGTTTAAGATAGCAACCATAAAACACCATTCTCACCGTGGCTTTGATATTGATCAGCCTGGGAAGGATAGCTGGCGATTTGCGCAGGCAGGCAGTGATCAAGTGATCATTGCCTCACCAGATAAAATAGCTACTTACCGTAACATCGAACAAGAACTGAGTTTAGATGAGATACTTTTCTCAATAAGATCTGTAGATATTGTTTTAGCGGAAGGGTACGCAAAAGCAAACAAACCAGCCATCGAAATAATCAGAAAAGAAAAAAGTTTAGAGCTAATTGGTAGTATTGAGCAACGGATCGCTCTCGTTTCAGACAGTACCCTCGATTTAAAAGTTCCACTTTTTGGTTTGGAAGAAATTTCCGATTTAGCTGGGTTTATTTTGAATTATTTTGGCTTGCGCAAAAGAACATAAATCGATCGCTATGATTATTAGATGACGTTATACCCTTATAGAATAATTTGTTTTTTCCCCGTTCCACATTTTTAAAATTCATAAAGAGATATCCCTCTAGCGGTACTTAAACTGCTCTCATTTAAAAATCCTACCACTCAAAAATTATCCATTTTAATTATTTTTGGATGGATAATTAGTTGGAAAAATTAGTTGGAACAGGAATTTTGTCTTAAATATTTATTGCCAGATCAAATCAGGAATAAGCCAAGCGAAATCCTGCCCAAACAATGGTTTAGACGCAAATGGTTCGGCCACGAGCTGTGGCGAAAAGACATCAGCCGCTCAAGTGTTAGAATGGCAAAACAAATATGATATGCAGATTTTTCTTTCGTCTGAAAAATATCATATTCCCGCGAGAATACTTAAAGGGATTATTGCCCAGGAATCTCAGTTTTGGCCGATATCTGATGACCCTTATGAGTTGGGTCTGGGTCACTTTACAGCTAACGGCGCTGACCTGGTATTGATGTGGAATACAAGTTATTACTTATCGGCTTGCATACCAATATACGGGGAAATCAGTTGTTCTTCCGGTTACTCCAATTTATCTGCGGATAAAAAAGTTATGTTACGGGGGTGGATCATGAAGCAGATCAATACTGATAGTGAAATCGACCTTTTAGCGGCTTCATTATTGGCGAGCGCTAACCAAATCAACCAAATGGTTAAAAATACTACAGGCAACGAGCCTGCAAATCTCACTAGTTATGAGGTTATGTGGAAAATGACCACGGGAAATTATTATTCAGGTTCAGGCTGCATCGGTCCCGCTCTTCAAAAGATCAATGATGATGCATTACAACTTACTTGGGAAGAACTCATTGCTCAAATGGATGGAGTTTGCAAAACATCGAACAGTTATGTAGATAAAGTATTTGGCGCTACTGAATAATTTTCTCCCATTTCGTAATTCCATTCCCCCTCCTTCCAATACAAAATCGATCCGCAGTCATTGGATAATGAGTCTATGGATCGATTTTGTAATTGTTTCCAGCTATCAATTATTGAAAATCAATAACTATGCGAAATTTAAGGATTTAGAATAACGAAAAACGTACAGGCGTTTGGTCTTGAATTACCGGATAGGCTTGCATAAACGAATCCTTTTCGCCAACTAATCGAAAAACCCAGCCGAGCACGCCTTTTCGCATCTGCGCTCCACCCTGTGAGGCGTGGCACTCGCTTGCTTTGGTCTTTTTATTGCCCAATCGAGAATAATCGATGACAACATGGGTGGGGAATTCTACTTCTGCAAGAGAAGCAAGGTCAATGTCTTTATTTTTCCCCCATTTTGAAGGGTTCCCCCCGAATAATCGTATCAACCCAACACCAAACCGTAAAAATCCTCTCGGAATGGTGTGAAAATATAAAAAGGATGGTTTGTACATATCGGCAAATTCCGGAAAAAAGGAAGGCGAATCCGATTTTTCAAATGCCAATACCGTAGCATTATGAATATGAATATGGTCAGGATGTTTGTAACCACCGATCGGGTCAAAGGTAAGAACAACATCAGGTTTTAGTTTACGGATCAACTCTACGACTTTCCCGGCAACTTCTTCTACCGGATGCGCTACCTGAGCCATTGGATGAAAATTTTCCGGCGACCCCGGCATACCAGAATCACGATATCCTAAAAATGTAACGCCGGACAACCCAAGCTGTTCCGCCGCGCAACGTAATTCACCCTCTCGCATTTCTCCAATGGATGTATAACCCACTAAGTACTTATCTTCCACTGAACCAACTTCACCCCGAGTAGCACATGCCAAATGTACGTTGCAGCCTTGTTCAGCATATAAAGCGAGTGTACCACCCAAACCGATGGCAGAAAGTGAAAATTGTGAAAATTG
>CAIRYE010000065.1 GCA_903882765.1 uncultured Anaerolineae bacterium | reverse complement strand
GCGGCTGCCATTGCGTAGAACTCGGAAAAATCTCGCTCGATGAGGTATGCCATGCGCAGTACGGGTAGATCGGCTACCATGGATTCATCTACGGCTTCTTGGATGAACTCGCTGCTGGCGCGATCGGCAAAGAAACCAGCTTCAGGCAGTTCGGGAGAATTAGCTTGTTTGCCATCGCTGAGCGCGGCGATCTGTGATTTGATAAAGTCGATATGTTTTTGTTCTTCTTTAGCGATTTCTTTAAAAGCTGAAACAGCTGAGGCGTTTTGTAGACGATTGGCGTTTGATACAAAGAAACGCATGCCTTCGTTTTCGCGTTCTAGGGCATATAGTAATATTTTTATAATTTCCATTTTTCCAACTCCACTTTCACTTCACTATTCAACAATTTCTACTTTCACCGCGCATACCTTGAAGGATGGGATCTTTGAAACCGGATCGAGCGCGGCGATGGTCAGCTCGTTTGCGGAAGACTCGGGGAAATGGAAGTTGGCGTAGACCATTCCTGGGGGGACGCGGTCGGTAACCCAGGCTAAGGCCTCAATACTGCCACGGCGGGAGGTCACTCGAACTCTTTTCTTTCCATCCAAGCCAAGTTTCACTGCATCGTCTTGGTTCACTTCTACCATCGCCTCAGGGTAGACTTCCATTAGCCCCTTGGCGCGCCGTGTCATAGCGCCACCGTGCCAATGGTACAACACGCGGCCGGTTGAGAGGATGGTGGGATAAGCGTCGTCGGGCATCTCAGGCGGGGGGACATGGTCGATGGGCATAAATTTGCCTTTGCCCCGAGCAAAGCCTTTTGTGTGTAGGATGGGTGTACCTGGATGATCTAACGCGGGCACCGGCCATTGCAATCGTTCGCCTTTTAGCAAGCGCGAATGGGTTATTCCGGTGTAGGATGGCGTTAGCGCATTAATCTCGGACATGATGTCGCTGGAATCGGTATAGTTCCACTTTGCCCAAGGAGCATCCATTTTGACGAAACGTGTTTCGGGTTGATCTACTTGGCCTTCCAACATTTTCATCGCTATGCCGGCTGTTATTGCCCAATCCTGACGGGCTTGACCGATCTCGGGGATCGCTTGATTGACCATCTGAACGCGGCGCTCGGTGTTAGTGATGGTGCCTGTTTTTTCGGCAAAACTCACACCGGGCAACAGAACATCGGCAAACTCCGCGGTTTCAGTGGGGAAGATATCTTGCAAGACGAGAAAGTCGATCTGTTCTAGACAATGACGAATGTGAGCGCTATCCGGATCACTGGTTACTGGGTTTTCGCCCATGATGTATAAGGCTCGTACTTTTTCGGTGAGGATTCCCGGCATCATTTCAGTTACGGTTAGCCCGACGGTTGAGGGAAGACCGTTGGACGAGGTGCCTTGCAGCCCTTCTTTGGTACGGGGCGCTTCATCGCAACCCCAAGCGCGAGCAAATTTTAGGCGAGCCTCATCGTTGATCACGTTTTGGTAAGCGGTATAGACATTGGGCAGACCGCCCATATCACAAGCGCCCTGAACATTGTTTTGGCCGCGCAACGGATTAACACCACCGCCTGGTTTGCCCATATTGCCGAGCAACATTTGCAGGTTGGCGAGGGTCATTACGTTGCGAACACCAACGATGTGCTGAGTGATGCCCATTGCCCACATCACCGCCATCGGTTTGGTTGTAGCCATGATCTCGGCGGCTTGGTAGAGCTGCCCCACTGGCACGCCGGTGATCTCGCTGGCTTTTTGGGGTGGGTATTGCATTACGGTCGCTTTGAATTCGTCAAAGTTCTCGCAGCGTTCTTCAATAAAGGCTTTGTCTTCCCAGCCTTTTTCAATAATGATGTACATCAGTCCATTTAGCAAGGCAATATCTGTGCCTGGATTTTGACGGATGTGCATGGTGGCAAAATCAACCATATCGATACGACGTGGGTCGGCGACGATAAGTTTTACGCCGCGATTCTTGATGGCACGGCGAAGCATTGTGCCAAACACGGGGTGCTGTTCACTGGTGTTAGAGCCAATGATGAACAGGCTTTCGGAAAAATTCATTACATCGTCCATACTGTTGGACATGGCACCAGAACCGAAGGAAGTCGCCAGACCGGCGACAGTGCTGGAGTGTCAGAGACGGGCGCAGTGGTCAATGTTGTTGGTTCCTATGACCTGTCGCGCCAGTTTATTCATCACATAATTTTCTTCGTTGGTACATTTGGCGGAAGTTAGCACGCCAATGGTATCGGGGCCAAAGGTATCGCGGGTGTTCTTTAGCTTTTTGGCGACGAAACTAAGCGCGGTATCCCAATCCGATTCTACCCAATCCCAAGGGTTGGGCTGCCCTGTTGTAACATCGTGGTGGCCTTTTGGTTTTACGGTTCCATCCACTAAATAGCGCCTCACTTTGGGTGCGGTAAGACGTTCGGGGTGGTGGATGTAATCGTAGCCGTAGCGACCTTTTACGCAAAGCGCTAGACCATTGACAGAAGCGTTGGCGTTGGAGGCTACACCAATCACTTTGTCTTTCTTTACGAGGAGATCGAAATTACAACCCACGCCGCAATATGAGCAGGTGGTGGTAACCCGTTTTACCTGATGAGCACGGGCCGCGCCGTAATTCATTTTGTTGGAGAGCGCGCCGGTTGGGCAGTAGGCAACACACTGGCCGCAAGATTCACAGCGAGCCTCGAGCATATTGATGCCAGCACCCGCGACGATCTGCTCATCGAAACCTCTGTGAGCCACGCCCCACACGTTGCGAACTTGGATCTCAGCGCAGGCACTGACGCAACGCCGGCAAAGGATACAGCGGTTCATATCTACACGGATGAAGGGGTTTGGGTCGCTATTGACCGGGTAACGAGTGCCTTTGCTTCCCCAGTAGGGAGCCTGGGCTTTGTATTCGTAAGCGAGATCTTGTAATTCGCACTCACCACTCACCTCACAAGTGATGCAATCTTGCGGGTGATTTGCAAGCATCATCTCGAGGGTCATTTTTCGGTCAGCTACTACTTTATCGTTGCGGGTCTGTATCTCCATGCCCTCGTAGATAGGGGCTACGCAGGCGGCTTGTAAAAATCGCAACCCTTTTACTTCCACAACGCACATACGGCAGTTACCGGATGGAGAAAGATCTTTGTGGTAACAAAGGGTAGGGATCTCGATGCCGTTTTGCTGAGCCGCTTGTAAAACTGTTTGGCCGGCTTGCGCTTCAATCTGTTTTCCGTTGATGGTAATATTTATTGCCATTGTTAACCTCGAATGATGGGTTCGTGCTCGTTTTCGGCACGGGCAAACTCAGCGCCAAAATGAGTGAGTGCTGAGAGCATTGGGATGCCGACACTTTGGCCAAGACCGCAGAAGGAAGAATCCCGCATTAGCTCCGCAAGGGTTTTTAACTCGTCAGACGCACCCGCGGTGCTTTTCCCCGCGGTGAGTTGGTCTAATATTTGCAGGGATCTCCAGGTACCTACGCGGCATGGTGTGCATTTGCCGCAGCTTTCGGAAGCGAAGAAATGCAGCAACTCGCGCAGGAAATTTACTGGAGAAACAGTTTGGTCGCAAATGAGGAAAGAACCAGCACCCATAGAGATCACCTGTGTCCAGCGCTTGTCCATTACCTTGATGTCACGCGTCACTCCTTTTAGGGGGCCGGAACTGTAATCGATGTGATTTTCCATTAGGGCTGGTGGAACAATTGTTCCGGCGGCGCCACCGCATAGGGCAAAATTAAAATGGGAACCGGGTAGCATGCCGCCACCAAAATCTTCAATGACCTGCCGCAGGGTAAGCCCAAAGGGAGCCTCAAACAAGCCGGGTTTACGTACGTGCCCCAAAACCATGTACACCTTGGTGCCGGGGGTTGGGTCATCGGTTAGGTTCCGCCACCACTCCGCGCCGTTCTTGATAATGTGCGGAACCGCGCAAAAACTTTCCACGTTATTTACCGCGGTTGGCTGACCTCTAAAACCGGCTTGGGGTGGGTAAGGCGGGCGTAAACGTGGTTCGCCGCGTTTGCCTTCGAGCGATTCGAGCAGAGCGGTTTCTTCACCGCAGATGTAAGCGCCTGCTCCGCGATGAACGTGGAGTTTAAAGGAAAAGCCGCTACCCAAGATATTCTCACCAAGTAGATTCTTTTCTTCCGCCTGCTTAATAGCAAGTTCCAGCCTTCGAGCTTGGTATTCGTACTCACCACGGATGTAGATATAGCCTTCACAGGCACCTGTAGCGTACGCGCCAAGGGTCATACCTTCGATCAATTGGTGAGGGTTGGTATCGATCAGTACACGATCTTTGAAGATCAGTGGTTCACTTTCATCAGCGTTACAAACGATGTAGCGAGGGGTGCGTTTTTCGCTTGCCACAAAACGCCATTTACGGCCAACCGGGAAGCCAGCGCCACCGCGACCTTGCAAGCCGGATGCTTCTACTTCGGTAAGCACGGCGATAGGTTCTTGCTGGAGGGCTTTTTTAAGGCCGTCGTACACACCATGCTTCAAGGCAGAATCACCCGAATCGGGATCGACGATTCCTATTAGGGCTGTCATAACCCGTTTTTCACCCGGACGGGGTTTTGAGTAATCGGTGGGGGTGCCGCGCCAGCCTTCGCATAATTTGATGGCGTCTTCGGCTTCAACAGGGCCGGCCTGTTCTTCTTCTACGAGTACAGCGGGGGCACGGTCACATAAGCCTAGGCATGAGGAACGCTCGACGGTCAGGTCGCCTTTTTGGATGGCGGCGAGATCGATTGCGGAGCGGGTTTCGCCGGCGCGCTTTAGCCAACAAACAGGGCCATCACAAACCCGCAATACTTTTTTTCGTTGTTCTAAGGAGAGCATTGAATAGAAGGTCGCGATACCATAAGCCTGATGGGCGGGAATATTTAATGCCCGGGCAGTTTCGGTGATGTTCTCTGGAGTAAGGTTATTTTCCGTATCCAAATCCCGCAAGACCTCAAGGGTTGCCTCGGCGGAAGAGCCGTGGTGCTCGGCCATTTTTTGGATATGCAGATCTACTGGCTTGTACTTTATCTTATTATTTGACATAGTTATCTCACATGGTATAGCAATTTTTGGATTGTTATAAATTGCACAATCACCCTTAATATTGCCTTGTTTTGGTGGATTAATCAAGTCAATTTGGTATGCTAAGGCCGGATTTTTGTCACTTCTATTTGATATTGACTATGAACGGTTGGCCAATATAATATTCTTGACAACACACAATTTTTCGAGACCTCATCCAACTTCAGCACAATCGGCGCATATGCCCTAATTTATGATAATTAATGCCCGCCCAATAATTCCGCGAATAAAAATACAAACACAAAAAGAAAAGGAACTAACATTGAATAAACGAGGAAAGAACGTTCGCCATTTTTTAGGATAGCGAATAGCGCGCAAATACCACCCGCTAAGCCAGCGAGTAATGCTGGGTAGCCGCCTAGACCAATGAAGCTAAGTGGATACCAAAGCATCATCAGGGGAAAATAAGAGATGCCAAAACCCACAGCCCACTTTCCTAGTTTGGTTTTTGGTAAAAAATAAACTTTCATCTTTTCAGTTGTCATATTTACCTCATTTCAACTAACCATTCGATGCACCGTTATTTGAACCAACTTAGGGAATGCTTATTACAGAAATGTATCAGGTTACCTCGGTTCACTGTTCTAATCGCATTAGAAGGTCCTTAACGTAGTATGGAGCAATGGCCCGATCAGGAGTGGGTTGCGATTCTAGTTGCAACCGATACCCAAAATTGCTGTTGAAGGCATGATGTGGTTAAATTAATAATAACATTTTGAAATTTGAATGCAATATTAGGGTTAATCAATGGTATTATGCATTTGTCCTTGCCAAAGAACTACTGGTAAGATTGAAATAGCTTCTATTACTAAGGTACCTTC
>CAIRYE010000064.1 GCA_903882765.1 uncultured Anaerolineae bacterium | reverse complement strand
TGGTTCCATGCCTGGCTGCTTTCGCTGCTCTTCCTCAGCGCTGGCTACCGCTTGGTGCTCTTTCTGCCCGAGATAAGCGCTTCACCCTTCTCCTTGGGTTGGTCCGAAGGCAGCCGCCTTTACCTGCCGGCTTTGTTCAACAGCCAAGCCATCTTTGGCAAACCCTTGCCCCTGCCCATACTACACCCCACCCTGCACCTATTGCTTTACCCACCCTACGCCATAGGGGCACCTATCCTGCTGCACCGCCTTTGGCGCGTAGGGCTGCTGCTATTGCTCACCACGCTCACCAGCCACGCCCTTCTACGCCGCGTTGGCTTCATCACGGGGGGAAGCAAGCCGCTGCTGCTCATTTGGCTCACCCTCACCTTGCTCACTCTTCCAGTATATTTGCACCTGCTCGTTCCGGTCATCCTATTGCTTTGGTTCGTCTCCACCAAACAGATGGGCAGAACCTTGGTGGTTTTAGCGGTCGCCTCGGTGTGGGCCGGGCTTAGCCGCATCAATTGGTACCCAGTACCCGCGCTCCTCACCATCGCCCTGCTTCTGCTCGATCGAAAAGACCAACCTTTCCGCCCCAAAGATCTCATCACCTACGCTGCCCTCTTCCTTGGCGGCAGTGGGTTGGCGGCATTCTCCATGCAAACCTACATCCGCCTCTCCGGCATCACGCAAACCGGCGATTTTTTCACCAGCCTGAACTCCTCGCTGTTATGGGATCGCCTTCTCCCTAGCCAAACCTACTCACTGGGCGTATTGCCCGGCATCCTGCTTTTTGCCGTCCCCTTTATCGCCGCGCTAACGGCGATCTGCCTGCCTAAGCCCAACCAGCCTACCCCGCTGCCCATCCACACCAACCTGCTGCTCGCCACTGAGCTAACCGCCCTCTTTTTTGGCGGCCTGCTGGTAAGCACCAAGATCGGCGGGGGCAGCGATATCCACAATATGGATGCCTTTGCGATCCTGCTTCTCATCATCAGCGCTACGCTGCTGCTCGCCAACCGACCGCCGCGTCTGCATTGGGCCCATGCACTCGCGTTTGTGTTAGTGCCGGCTGTCTTCATCACCATCAGCCTGCCAGCCTTCACCAGCAACACCCCTCTCGTCTGGCAAAGTAACCTGCAAAGCATCCAAGCCACGGTAGATGCCAACAACGCCGCCGGCAAACCAACCCTCTTCATCAGCCAACGCCAACTCATCTCCCTCGGCCTCATTCGCGACGTGGACCTCAACCCGCTCTATGACCGCGAGGACCTAATGGAGATGGCGATGTCCGGCAACCAACCCTACCTAGATACCTTCGCCCAAAACCTCACCGCCCAAACCTACGGCGCTATCATCGTAGACCCGCTCACCTTCACCTACAAAGGCACCGCCGACGCCATGGGCGCCGAACACAACGCCTGGACCAAATCGGTGATCCGCCCCATCCTATGCAACTACCAGCTAAGCCAAAGCTTCGCCGAAGCAAAAGTAGCCATCTATCTCCCGCAACAAGGCCAACGAAACTGCCCTACCCTGCCCCAAAAAGGCGGCAACTAAACACGTTTGCTGTTGTGGTCTTAAAATATTTATGAACATCACCGCTAAACCGGAAGTATTTGTGGGTTTCAGGTACAATTGAGGGGAAATTGGTACTCAGTATTCAAATAAACATGTTTCGGCATGGCACGCCCACTTGATCAGAGGTTAACTTATGTTGGATTATCGCTCCTTGAAGGACATGGTTTACGATCATATATCGGCCGAGATCGCCAGCGGCACCCTAAAACCGAACGCCGAGATCAGCGAAAGCCACATCTGCGCCGCCCTGCAGATCAGCCGCACCCCAGTGCGCGAAGCCCTTATGCAGCTCAGCCACGAAGGCTACATCGAACACATCCAGCGCCGAGGGTTCTTTACCCGCGGCCTCACCATCGCCAAAGTGCGCAACATCTTCGAAATCCTCGGCAACCTCGAATCCGCCGCCGCCATTAGCGCCCTCGATAGCGGCAACCTCGACCTGCCCGCCCTGCGCGCCATCGCCGCCAAAATGGAAGAAGCCCTCTCCACCGTCGCCCTAGAGCAATACAACAAACTGCAGATCAGCTTTCACGATACCATCAACCGCGCCAGCGGCAACGAGGATATGGTGAAGATCATCAGCAACTACAAAAAATTCTTTATGCGCGAAGAATACCTCAGCCAAACCCCCGAATCAGAAGTGCCCTTCCTGCTCACCAAAATGAACGAAGAACACTGGCACATCGTCCACCTGCTAGAAGCCGGCGACCGCGAAGGCCTGCGCACCTTCATCCGCGACGAACACTGGAACCCCAAATACGCCGTGTTCCACGAGTATGTGTAGGGAAACTATTTTTTAGAAATGAAAACCCGAAGGCTATTTGCCTTCGGGTTTTGTTTTTAATCTAATTGGAGAACAACCCCATCGTGCCACTAATTATTCTTTCAATAAGTTCATATTTATAAGGATTATTGAGTCCGTCATAAGTCTATCTCCAAAGTAAGTAATTAACCTTTAACTTCTTATGCTCATTAGTTGAACACTTCCATGATGTATCTACGAACCGGTTTATTCGGCAAATAAATCGTTTAGTTCTAGCGATTCATAAATATCCTTGTACATTCTCAACCTACGATTATCAACAAGCCGTTTGAATGAAGAAAACCTTTCCGTTGTCCAAACCGTATTATTGTTGGGTGATACTAGATTTTTCCATTCCTCGTAATCTTCCGCTAGAATATAACTTGCGGCCAATATACTCTCTTGATCCCCAATTCCATGATCGACCTTCAATGATTCTGGCGTATGAATTTGTTTTAGCTTGCTTTCTGGCGAACTATCACGATCTGAACGGTTGAAAGATGATGGCCAAAATCGTTTATTTCCAATACTATTAATCACTTCATGCCTTCTATCAGGCTGGTCTCTAAGTCCATCCACTTTCCAACAAATCGAGGTGCCTGCCAAATTTCCCATTCTAAATGACATCCATGCGGAAGGAACGATGTGATCCACATCAATATCTAATCGTTCCCAACGGCAAAGAAAGTCTCGCTGAGCATACATCAATAAACAATCTTCTGCGCTGATATATTTATAATTTGGCACATCAGGATGATTAGTTGGACGAATAAATTCAAAAAAATCAACGATTCCAAAAGCGTTTATTTTATATTCGTAATTATTCGCGATTTGTTTAATATTTTTCCAAATTGATTTTGTGTCGAAAATATTTGTAGATAACGCCCCCGATTTCATTGGGAGAAGTGAAAATGCAGACCAATCTGCTTTACGTTTTGCGTTATTAGGATCGCCAGGTGAAATAAAGTAATTAAAGGTATCTAATGCAGCATATTGCAATAGATTCAAGCGATCAATAGACGAAATTCCTTTTTTATCAATTTCTTCAAAATTTTGGTAGACCCACCAACAGATAGTCTGCCAAACTCGCGGGCGTAACCTATTGAGCAATGTTCTAGGAAAACCAATATCACCAGGGTTCCCATTGTGATGAAGTGCATGGAATGCATGCTTTAGGGATCTAAGAAAAACGCTGTCGTTACCCTCCATTATTAACATTAACTCAGTATGATTTTTCTTGGCGATATGTTCAAAGCTACTCAGTCGTAACTCAGTAATACTAAAATCAACCATTCTCAATGCCGCCAATACAAGGTCGGTTGGTTTAAAGAGTCTTTGGATGTCCACGTCATTATTAGCAATAGCAACATAATTGGCTACCATTGGCGAACGTAATTTTAGCGCTGAAAAAAACATTTCAGCTTGTGGTGGTACTACACCATTAATATTGACACGCTCAAATAACCGTCCTAATCTTTCGGGGGTAATTAGATCTCCTTGCTTTTCCACGAGAATAATGGGAATACAATATTGACCTCCATTGATCACCGAAAACAAAACATGTTGTAATTGGGATAAATCATCCTTAGATGAATCGAATTGGCGATAACGTTCTCTTAATATTTTTTCAACCTCTCCAGATAAATTCAATTCACTGCAGTGTTCATCTTTTATCCGAAGGAGAACTTTTCCAATATTTTTTTCAACTTTA
>CAIRYE010000063.1 GCA_903882765.1 uncultured Anaerolineae bacterium | reverse complement strand
TTTTCGCTGCCTTCCAGCTCGGCGATGATGACGGTGCGTTCGCTTTCCACTTCCTCGGGAAGGAAGGGGCTGTTGACCATGCGGTCCGCCTCAAACTCCATGATCTGATCGATCTGATTGGCGGGCAGGGTGGCGTAATAGGTGGTCCAATCCATATAAGTGAAGGCGTTCCACACACCGCCTTTGCGGGCAATGGAGCGTTCCATCATGTTGGAGGGGAAGCGGGATGTGCCTTTGAACTGCATGTGCTCCACCCAATGCGAGAGGCCGGTAGCGCCGGGGGTCTCATCACGCGAGCCCACACGGTACCACAGCCACTGACTGATGAGCGGCGCGGTATGGATCTCTTTTAGCATTACTTTGAGCCCATTTTGCAGGGTAATTTCGGTAGGTTCAGACATTATTTGAAGTAGTACTCACATATTCCTGGAAAAGTGTCACAGAACGGGATATCCTGCGGAGTCTTTACCTCGGGCAGGGTTACGTTATAAAACGTTGAAATGACCGTTTGAAGGCCGGTAAACGGGGCGTGCAGGTCGGTTTGGTTGAGCGGGATATCCACTGGAACGATCAGATCGACCGGTACGTTGGTGGTGACCGGAACGGTCATTTCGAGGTGGATGGGTAATTGCACGCCAGCCGGCAGCACAATATCGGCGGTGCTATCGATGGCAAGGCCGCCGGTGTTGATGACCACGTTAGCGCCGCTAATGGGCACGGCCCCGTTGAGGGTGACCACTAGGTCCTGCGAGATGGGTAGGTCGAAAGTGACCGGGATGTCTTTTTTGACGCTGATCTCGGTGGTGATGCGGGCTTGGTCCATGAGGACGAAGTTGCTGTACAAACCGCTTAGCAGCTCATCGGCAACCAATGATTTGAGGACGAATAACTCGCGGCCTACTAAGAGCAGCACGGCGATGAGCACAACATTGAGAAGGAGGGAGAACCCCGAGGCGATCGTCCAGAAAGCAGGTAGGAAGGAGGACTGTTTTGGCTGGGCAGCCGGGGCTTTACGGGCGCGGGCGGTTGGGGTGGGTTGATCAGTTGGGGGGTTGTAAGCGGCCGCGGGGATCTCGCCGATGGGGTCGAGGTTTTCGCGCAGCATGCGCTCATCGGTATCGAGGCTATCAGGGTAGTCGCTGAACTCGGTTTGTTGCTCATACTGCTTCTGGGACTTCTGCCCGCGGGTCTGCAGCCCGTTGAGGATCGATTGGATGGCCTGACCGATCAGGTTGGTTGGTTTTTTCATGGCATTCTCCGGAGGAAGGAAGAAATTGTTGGATTGTTCATACCTTAAGTATAAAGGCAGAATGCGCCTCTTTTTGAGGTGGAAAATGAATGTGTTGGAGTAATTTCGAAAAGCGGGTAGCGGGTCAGTTGCGTTTTCTTAGTTACGGTTGCGAGAGGCAAGGTAGTGATGCAGGTTCGTGATGCAGGTTCGTGATGCAGGTTCGTTGGTTTTCGTTACAGTAAAGCTGATCCAGTGGAAATCCTTTTACCACTCTGAAAAAAGTGTACTAGGTTGACCCGCGATAGATCACGGCTAATGAAAACTCATCGAAGGGACTTGGTTATCTTGAACTAGGATACTTGGCGGTGGGTCATAGGGTCCAATTTATATAGAGCAAAATCACCGCACCCCTACCAGTCCTCACTGTCATCGGATTCTTCGTCATCGGCATCTTCATCCCAATCGTCTTCTTCGCCGTCGTTGTCATCGTCTTCTTGTGCTTCTTCTTCCAATTCTTCCTCTAATAACTCTTCTTCCAATTGCTGGCGGCGTTGTTCGTCGTCGATGAGGGGGAGGAAGATGCGTAGGAAGTCGTCATCGCTGGGGAGGATGTTGGCCGGGGTGAGGAGGGAATAGCGCGGGCGGACGGCGGTTTGAGGGGGTTGTTTTCGCTGCTGGCAAAGAGTTTCCATTGGTGGGTTCCTTTCTGTTGAAAAAGAGCGTATTCTTATTTTAGTACGAATGGTTGCCTACGCCAACAGGATTTGAACGAGGATGCTTGAAGGGATTTGGTTGTGGGTGTGGACGGTTGCGAGCTCGAGGTACGCCCTGGGGCGGGTGTGGAGTTAGCCCCCTTGGTTGGGCGGCGCTGGTTGGGATGAGGCGCATTTGAATTATTTTTTGCCTTAGGTATAATTACGATAAAAGCACTCTACTTTGTAAGGAGAAGATCGTGACGGAAAATCGGTTTAAGGCAGCGGTGATCGGCGCGGGGCCGGCGGGAATGTTTGCCGCCCGTGAGTTGGCGCGCAATGGGGTGGAGGTATCGCTGTTCAATCGCGATATCAAGCCGGGCGGGTTG
>CAIRYE010000062.1 GCA_903882765.1 uncultured Anaerolineae bacterium | reverse complement strand
TAGCATATAGGCGAGAACAGAATCAGAAACGGGTGTGGTAAAAGCATTTAGCGTGCGGCCAACGCGAATGCCAAGACGTTCGCAGGTAGCGGCGTCGATCGAATCGATGCCGGTTCCCCACTTGGAAATGATCTTTAGCCTGGGGGAACATGCTTCCAGTACGCGCGGGGTATAGCGGTCATCGCCGCAGATAGTTCCATCGAATTGGCCGGCATATTTTAGGATATCAGCTTCTTCCATTCGCTCCTCTACCTTTGGCTCGATCAACTCTACGCCATATTTGGTGAAGATAGGTCGGAAGCGCTCTACATATGGGATCATATAGGGGGCTGTAAACAACACTTTTTTCATCTATTTCGCCTTGTTTTTGGATCTCATCATTATATCTGCTATTTCAAAGTCAGTTTCTTCGTCGATATCGATCGCCTCTAGGCGAGGTATCTCGATCATAAGCGGCCGATCGCCCAGTCTGTTGCGCCTCTCGATCAGTTTGGCGCGTGTGAACATATAAAAGCAAGAATTCTCTTCATATACCGGTGGCAGGTCTTGTGTTTGCAGCAGGATGGCAGGGTTGTGGTTGATGGCGCGAGTGAGGGAATCCCATAGGCGGGTTTGCAGGCGGGTGACGGAGAACATTGAATCATACGCTGGATAACTATTGAGAAATTGTTTGATGCCATCGCTAAGGGTTTTCGCGGTCAGCATGGGATTTGTGCTGTGCGTTTGCAGGAAATAATCAGATTCCACCAACGAGGTATCGTAAGTGAGGATCTCGTTCATCGGGATGGTATCAGCTCGCAGATGTTCTGGGCGGATCACTGCCTTCACCTGCGGAAAATTCTTCGCCAAGCCATCAATGATCGGTGTGGAATCGGTATCCACTAACACCTGGGTAATTTCGGGAACCGCTAGCAGGGTTTCGATGATGTATTGGTAAAGCGGTTTGCCATCTAGGTCGCGGTAGTTTTTGCCCGGAACGCGTTGGCTATGGTGACGCATGGGAACGAGCGCTGTGATCGTTGTCATAGTATTAAATCCAAAATCCTCGGAACGAAATTGTTCTTCTTAAAAATATTATAAACAGTTCTAACTCGATATAGGGTTGAGATTTTATTTTGAACGTCTACATTTTAGGATTCATCATAATGGATCGGGGTTACGGAACGGGTATCCACCGGTTCGCTTCGGGTGCCGCGGGGATAATAATACGTTTGGCGTAGCTGCCAATTCCACACAACCGCCTGACGATATCCTTGGTAGGTGCCCCAAAATTGCCCCCAGCGAAACCAAAGGATGGATGGCAGAAAACGCAACAGGCAGCGCTCTTTTGCGGCGTGCCAAGCATCGTTGAAACTGTTGCTTAAAAACATGCGGGCGAAATCGTAGATATTGAAATGCGCTTCAGGATAGAGGTTCTTGAAAGCCATCGCCTCCCTTTTGTAGCGGTTGAAAACCCCTCTTGGTGATTCATTGTGGATGTGAATGATCTCAGCTTCGGCTACATAGGCGATCTTATACCCTTGCGATAGCACTCCTTTTGCCCAGGCAAGATCTTCTAGACCGGTGAGGGTTTCGTCATAGGGCTGTTGAAGCCAAAGTATTCTTCTAATAGCGGCGTTTGCGTTGTTGCAAAAGGGATGATCCTGTTGAGGGTTGGAGGTTTCAGGAAACCAGCGGTTAAAGATCTCTTTTTCTGAAAACTTGGTGGTGTTGGGTATGCCGGCTTTGGTAAATCGCTCAGAGGTACCCCTTTGCTTGCCGTAAGTTAAGGCAATGGCAGGATCCTCGAAGGGTTTGGTGAGGGATTCGACCCAATCAGGGAAAACTGGAAAAACATGCGCCGAAGCGATGACCACCAGCTCGTTACTGGCGGCTTCGATACCACGGTTTAGCGAGCGTCCAAACGAGAACTCCTCAGGCTTGATCTCGATGATACGAGCACCAAAGCCGCGCGCGATCTCTACGGTTTGATCGGTAGAGCCGGAATCAACCACGATGACCTCAATATCCTTAATGGTTTGTTTTTGCAAACCGCTAAGCAGATATTTTAGAAATCTTTCTTCGTTGAAGGTGCGAATAACAATGGAGATCTTCATTTGGATAGTATGATCCTATGTCAGCATCTTAGCGGTGGCTTTGAATTTTCCGGAAGGTATAAGTAACAGAATTTTTATTGAAGGTCAAACATCTAATAAGAAATCGCCGTTTTCAAACAAGCCGGCATAAATAGTATTTAGTGAATCTGAACTTACCAGTTGATCAGGGTTGAAGATCTTCATAGTAGATTGGGTTGGTTCTATGCTTGCCTCAAGAAATTCACCGAAAGGTAACGAGGACTTGAACAACTGAAAGTAAAGAAAGATGCGGGCGTTTTCGGCAAATTCGGTAGGAACCGATATTTTATCACTGGCGAGGAATTGGGTAAGCGTTGTAACGTATTCTTGCTGGCTATTTGGATAAAACACAGTTGGAATTTGGGTGAATCTTGCCCGTCCAGCGGTGAGTACAGGCACGCCCATCAATGAAGCTTCTAGCCCGATGGTGGAATTGAAGATCATCACAAATTTGGCAAGCGAAATCAGCTCGTATGAACTGATGAATTCATTGGGGGGAATAAAGAGAATGTTGTTTACTCGATCCACGTTGTTGCGAGTAAACCAATCTTGTACTGTTTCAAGGCTGGTCTTGTTTGGCCGAGTCTCATCAGGATGGGCTCGGATGATAAAGAGTGTATCAGGATGTTGTTCGGCTTCTTTTACAACCAGATCTAACCATTGAAACATATCAGTGAAGAGGGTGTTGGCATGAGGTTGGCTGGTGTCAAAGATCACATTGGTAAAAACGGGGATGATCGATTTGTATTTACTGAATTCGTCCAGCATCGAACGATCTAAGCCTTTGATGGTTGGCCAAAACTTAATTCCGCCCATCGTAAAATTACCTTTGAACCTTTGCTCAAGGTAACTATCTAGTTTTTTATTTTGTTCGTCCGATAATTTAAAATCAGACGGGATGTGGATCGGATAAGCGGTAGATTCACCCTCGGTAAAAAAGGCGGTCATTGGTCGAAGACCAACTTCGTGGGAGATCACCTTGATCTTCTTGTTCATCGCCACCCAACGCGCCGTGGCTTCTGGGAAGAATTGGCCATTAAAAACAACAACCGCGGAAGGTTGTTTGGTTTCTAGCAGGGTGGAAAGGTTTTGGGCTATGTTCCAAGCGGACAAAATATATTCACGAAATAGAAAGCGGGTGTTCGTGTCATTGTGTAGATGGTGCCGGCGCAAGATCCATCGAAGGCCAGGAATCACCAATTTTCCGAGAGGCACACCTTGGAACTCAACTATTTCAAGTTCTTCAACGGTTAGGTCTTTTATCGCGGCCGCAAGTTCATCATCCCGATGAAAGTTGAACTTGTTCGTAGGAAAACCAGCGTAGATACTGGCGGATTGGTAGGTGCAAGTAGCGCAGGGTGGGGCTTTGGTTACATGATCACGATCAGTTCCGAGAATGCAAAGGCTCATACCGTGGTGGCAAACAAAAAATTCCACGGGAATACCGCGCAGGCGTAACCCCCAAGCAGTTAGCACCTGAAAAGCGCTGTTCCATGAGAGATCATC
>CAIRYE010000061.1 GCA_903882765.1 uncultured Anaerolineae bacterium | reverse complement strand
TAATTGTTATTTAGCAATTACTATAGTAATAGTGCAATTTCTGGTGTGAAATCAAAGTGAGTAGCAAAAATAGTCCTATTCCGGTGCTGACTCCAACTAGAAACGATGTTATCTCTTTGTTGGTGCCGGTCTTCGCACGAGCATCATTTTTGACCCTCGGTATCAAACTAAACTTTGTTATCCAACTTATTGAAAAGAAAACCCTGATGCGAAATGTTCGGATTTTTGAGGTATTCACCTGAGACCTTCGGTATGGGTAACGCGCTCGGTGGGGACACCGGCGCGAGCAGATGCGCTCAGTTTTCTGTGATGAGTAGAAATAGCCAAAGTGATTATTATGGAAAGGCCAGTGCTATTTCTCCCCCCAATAAAACTTGATCTTCCTTTGTGGCCTCGGTGCGGCCGAGGCGGCTTTGGATGAGATCATTGGGTTTCCTGACTCAAACGAGTAGGTAGTTTTAAATCACACACCCCCTCGCGAGGGGGGGTGTGGAGTTAAGGAGAAGTTCGATCGTTCTATGCTTGCGGGCTGGCCGCGGGGGATCGCTTTTTGTTGGCGGTTTGGAATGCCTTTTGCAGCCAGTAGGCTATGGTGCCGAAGGCGGTGACTTTTACCAGGGTGCCAAAAGCCTCTAGTATGCCGAAGGCGCCCATTTCGTCTTCGTCGTCCTCACCGCCTTCACGTTCTGTAAAACCTTCGGGGGGTGCCGGCCGGTCGCCGTCTTCGCTAAGTTCTTCGCGTTCCCCGCGTTCTCCGCCCTCGAAACCGAGGGTGGTGTTGTTGAAGGCCAGGTAAAATCCGCCGCTGATGGCTGCCATTACCGCCAGGATGATCAGGGTGTTGAGGAGTGTTTTCATAGTCGTTTGCTCTGTTCTTTCCTTTTAATTATTTCTGTTCATCCATGCGCACTGGCACAGGGGCAAGCTCGGGGCTTTTTTGGAACATAGCTTTGACCGGGTGAGCGATGGTTCGATCGAGGGTGTTCAAGATCCACTTCCAATGCAGGGCAATGTGTACGCCCAGAGAGATGATAGAGAGATCGCTGGTGAGGCTGTGGATGGATTTCCAGGCGCCGCCTTGTGGTGCGGTGAGACCGAACAGGCCTAGCACATCTCGCGAGATCATGATGCCGGTGAACATTGCCCCGGTCATGGCGATCAGGAAGACGCTATCGACCACATAATCGAGCCGAGATTGGTGGAATAGTTTTTTGAAGAAATCTTTGGTTACGGTCACGATCCACTTCCAGTGGAAGAGCAGGTGCAGTACGATGGTGCCTAGGAAGGCGATGCTGAGCCACTCGTGGATGGTGTTGCCGGTGCTGCGCGGGCTTGCTACCAGTAAAAAGGCAGCGAAGATGATCAGGTCTAAGGTAAGGTTGGTTTTGTTGCTCATGCTAACTCTCTTTCTTTTTTTGCCGCTAGCGTTTGCCTAGCGACGAATTTGTGATGTGATATTGCTAGTTTACGCAAGCTAGCTGTGATTTTGCTTTGGTTTTCCTGTGAGGTTGATGTGGAAAATGTTTTTTCACAAATGGCTTTTCATGCTTGCTATGAACGATTATGATGGAAGTAACTGTGAAAACGCTGTGAAAGGCCCCGTTCTTTTTCGTTTTCACAGCAAATTCACAGGTTTTTCTCGTATGATGGTTCTATGAATGATACGCACGGAGAGAATACGATGATCTATAAGATACTGGTGGTGGATGATGACCAGAAGTTATTGAAGATGCTGCAGCGTACCTTGGTGTATGAGGGCTTTGAGGTAGAAACCGCCGCCAATGGCTTAGAAGCGTTGGAACGGATCGACGCCACGAACCCACACTTGCTGATCGCGGATTGGACCATGCCGAAGATGGATGGCATCACTTTGCTGCGTCAACTGCGCGGAGAGCACAACAAGCTGTTGGTGCTTATGCTTACCGCCCGCGACGCCATTGAGAACCGTGTAGACGGCCTGCAAAGCGGCGCGGATGATTACTTGGTTAAACCCTTTGCCCCCGCCGAGCTGGTGGCGCGGGTGCACGCCCTTCTTCGCCGCCTTACCCCCGGCCAAATGGAAGAAGCAGCCACCCTTACCTACCTTGATATTGAATTGATCCCCGCTACCCACGAAGTAAAACGCGCCAGCCACGACCTGCAGCTCACTATCACTGAGTTCAACCTGCTGCAGCTTCTTCTTCGCAACAAGCGCCAAGTGCTGGAGCGCGCCACCATATTAAATGAAGTATGGGGCTACGACTTCGGCGGCGATGATAATGTGTTGGAAATCTATATTGGCTATCTGCGCAAAAAACT
>CAIRYE010000060.1 GCA_903882765.1 uncultured Anaerolineae bacterium | reverse complement strand
GTTCCCCAAGATCAACAAACCGTATGAATTTAGCTTAAAATAAAAAGTAGATGACAGTAAATTGGCATGAACGATATAAAGAACAGGCAGGCTGGACCAGGCAGACGCGGGAATACCTGCTGAGCAAGGTCGATTTTGCGTTGCCAAAGAAAGTATTGGATGTTGGCTGCGGCACTGGAGCGTTGTTCCCCGATTTTGAAAAAAGCAACCTGACCGGAGTTGATATCGACCACGGCAACTTGCGCGTAGCCATTAAGGGTGACACTAAAAAGGATCTGGTTCAAGGAGATGGTTATCACTTGCCTTTTTCGACTGGCTCCTACGACGTAGTATTTTGCCATTATGTGCTGTTGTGGGTGCGGCAACCGATCTTGTTTTTGGAAGAGATGAAGCGGGTACTAAAGCCAGGTGGGTGCTTGCTTCTGTTCGCGGAGTCAGATTACCAGGCGCGTATTGATACCCCCGAAGTGCAGAAGCAGATCGGAAATCTTCAAAACGCGTCGCTGGAAAAGCAAGGGGTCGATCTTGAAACGGGAAGAAAGCTGGCCGGTTATTTGGAACAGATTGGGTGTACAAAGATCATGACCGGTGTGGTAGGGGGCGAATGGGACCGTTCCACGCGGAGTGCAACTCTTGAGCAACAAGTGCTGCGCTCTGATCTGCAAAAGATAGGTGTGGAAGATATTATGAGTAGTGATCAAGCCGGGTCGTTAACCTATATTCCAACTTTCTATGCCATGGCATACCGTTGATTTTGAAAATGGTATAATCATTGTTTTACAACAATAAATATAGAAAATGAGTATGCTGATGATCGAAGAGCCAGAAATTGAAAAAGAAGAAGTAGTGGAAGAAGTTGAAAAACCTTCAGCTTTTGGCAGGATATTAATGGATGTTGTTGAAACAATTCTCTTATCCGCTGTGTTATTTTTATTGATCAACGCCTTATCCGCACGGGTTAGGGTTGATGGCTTTTCAATGAACCCAACATTACAAGATGGCGAGTTTGTCTTTGTCAATCGCTTATCCTATAAATTTAGCGAACCAGCTCGCGGCGATATCATCGTTTTCCATTTTCCGATCGATCCCGAGCGGCAAGACCTGATCAAAAGAATTATTGGTCTGCCGGGCGATGAAGTGATGGTGGAAAATGGTCGGGTTTACATCAATGGGCATGAAATTCTTGAACCGTATATTGCCGCCGCTCCGCTTTACAGTGGAAAGTGGAAAGTGGCGAATGACGAGCTGTTTGTCTTGGGCGACAACCGAAATGATTCCTCTGATTCCCATTCATGGGGTTTTCTCCCCTATAATGAAATCGTAGGGAAAGCGATCTTTATTTACTGGCCTTCCTCGGAATGGAAATTGATCGATCATTTTGATGTTCAAGGAGTGAGTTGATGCGAAAAAACATCCAAGAGCTGCTCAAGATCACCGATGAGTATTTGATCCAACTTCCCGAGTTTCGAGTTAAATTTGACCTTCCTGTCAAAAACGAAATTGCCAAATTTATTGACCATACTCTCCTAAAAGCGGAAGCCACTGAAGAACAGATCAAAAAACTTTGCCAAGAGGCGAAGGTGAGCCAGTTTGCCACAGTATGCCTAAACCCTTCCTATGTGCCGCTAGCGGCAACCTTGTTGAAGGGGACGAGTGTGAAAGTATGCACCGTCATCGGTTTCCCATTAGGGGCAAATTCAACTTACACAAAAGTCGCTGAATCCTTGGATTCGATCGACCAGGGTGCGGATGAAATTGATATGGTCATCAACATCGGCGCGATACGTGGTGGGGACTATCAACTTGTTTATGATGAAATCCTTCAGGTAAAAGAAGCTGCCGGCGAGACATTAGTAAAGGTAATTTTTGAAAATTGTTATTTAGATAAAAAAGAAAAGATCCTGTGCTGTTTGATGTGTATAGAGGCAGGCGTGGAATTTGTAAAAACGTCTACTGGTTTTGGTACATCTGGCGCGACACTCGAAGATGTTGAATTAATGCGGCGAGTAGTTGGCCCAACCTTGGGCGTTAAGGCTGCCGGTGGAATTAGAACCTATACCGACGCAATGAATATGATCCGTGCGGGGGCTGATCGTCTCGGTAGCAGCGCGGGCGTGGCCATTTTGGCTGAAAGTTAATGATGCTAAAACGAACTATTAATACTCCAGGTTTTGCCTGTTTTGAGTGCCAGACGGGTGTGATGAAGGTCAAATTTGTTACTTACTTCACCTGGATCGAAACTCAATTGATCACCGTGCCGGATTTTCCAGCATGGGTATGTGATGTATGTGGAAACAGTGTGTACGACCAAAAGGCGGTGAATGTGATCACTACTTTATTGAACCCATCCACTGGCAGACCCGCTCACACTCAAAAAGTGAAACCAGGTTCAAATATGGATACAAATTCGGTCCAAACAGTTGAAAATCAAAACTGATACCAATTGGGTTGTCAATAACCTTGACCGAAACCGTTCCATTTGATAAAATAATTGCCGCTCAACAAATTGGCCCCATCGTCTAGTGGTTAGGACGCGACCCTTTCAAG
>CAIRYE010000059.1 GCA_903882765.1 uncultured Anaerolineae bacterium | reverse complement strand
GGATCCGAAATCTGATAAGCGCATCCCGGTCTGGCAGATCACCCAACAGCTGGCGCGTGCCAATAAAATGGGGGGGCAGCAAGCCGGCGCGAAATTGCTGCTGCTGCTGGGTGCAAGGGCTGATGCCGCCAGAGAATTGTGTTACCGCTTATACACCACCTGCGAACGCAAAGGCTGGGCGGCTGACGCCGGCCTATACAATATGTTGGTGCAAAACTGGCGCGATATGAGTTTGGCCGCCAGCCAGCAGCAAACCGCCATCCAAAGCCCCATCCAGGGCAAATTGATCTAACTATTAGGAGGGAATATGGATAACTATCAGAGAATCGGCAGCGTTTTGACTCAGTTGAGGGACGGGCTGCGCCCCTACGTGGAGAGGGAACTTTCTAAAAAGCTTGGCAAATACTGGGTTACCAAGGCCACCGAAGGTTGGCAGTATAGCATCGAATTCGACCAGGAAGACCAGCCAAAATTGGATGCGCTGGCTCTTTTAAGGATGATGCAGGACAACTGGAATAACGTCTTTTCGGAAAAACTGGGCCATGCGGATCGGTCGCATGTGAACGAATTACGGCAATTACGTAATGATTGGGCGCATGTTGGCGGTCATATTTTTTCCAACCATGAAACACTGCGCGCGATGGAGACTACGGTGCTTTTGCTCAGGTCTGTTTCAGCGCCGCAATTAAGCGAATTGGAAAAAGAACGCGACGCCTTCGCTCGTATCGTCTATCCCACCGAGACCGCCGAGGCTCCTGCCAAGCAGCAACCTACCCTGTTACGCGTTAGCAGCACTTCCGACCTTAAACCGTGGCGCAAGGTGGTGAGCCCGCATGTGGATGTTCAGAACGGTACCTTGCGTCAGGCCGAATTTGCGGCAGACCTGCAGCAAGTACTGGATGGTACCGCCAGCCGTGAATATATGGAACCGGCCGAGTTCTACCAACGCACATACCTTACCGACAGCCTCTCGGATATGTTGATCAGCGCCATCAAACGCCTGAACGGGGAGAAGGTCGACCCGGTCATCCAATTGCAAACCAATTTCGGCGGCGGTAAAACGCATAGCATGCTCGCGCTTTACCACCTATTTGGCGGCACCCCTGTGGACCGAATGCCCGGTGTGCCTGGTTTGTTAAAGCAGGCTGGTTATACAACCTTGCCAAAGGTCAGCCGTGCCGTATTAGTGGGCACCCGTTTGCAGGCCGGCACCCCCTCTGTCTATCCTGACGGCGTCACAGTCAACACCATCTGGGGCGAAATGGCTTACCAGCTGGGAGGCAAGGAAGGCTACCAGATGGTAAAGGATGCCGATCAGACCGCCACCAACCCTGGCAAAGCCTTGGGCAAACTGTTTGAGCGGTTTGGTCCATGCCTGATCTTGATGGATGAGTGGGTGGCCTATGCCAGGCAGCTTCACGAGCGCAATGACCTGTGCGGTGGTAGTTTCGATACACAATTCACTTTTGCCCAAGCCCTCACAGAGGAAATTACGGCATCCAAAAATTGCCTGGTGCTGGTCAGCGTGCCAGTATCGGATAGGAATGACAGCCGCGCCAATGACATTGAGATCGGCGGCAAAGCCGGCAGTGAGGCTTTGGACCGGCTGCGCAATGTTGTGGCGCGTGTTGAGAGCAGCTGGCGGCCAGCCACCACCGAGGAAAGTTTTGAGATCGTGCGCCGGCGTTTGTTCCAGCCCATCGAAACTGCCGACCAGATCGCCGAGCGCGATAAGGTTGCCCATGCCTATGTAGAATATTACCGGGCGAATAAAGATTATTTCCCGACCGAAGCCCAAAGCATCGATTATGAGGAACGGCTAAAAAAGGCCTATCCCATTCACCCAGAATTGTTTGACCGTTTGTACACCGATTGGGGTACATCACCGCGTTTCCAACGCACTCGCGGTGTGTTGCGCCTCATGGCATCGGTCATCCACCACTTGTGGAAAGGCGGGCATAACCAAGCCCTGATCCTTCCTTCGGATATCGCCATCAGTGATGAGGATGTCCAAAGTGAACTGACCCGCAACCTCACCGAAAACTGGCGCTCCGTGATCGAAAAAGACATCGATGGCGATGGATCGCTGCCAGAAAAAATGGATAACCAAAATGAGAATTATGGGAAAACAAACGCTACTCGGCGCATAGCCCGCGCCTTGTTCATGGGTTCTGCCCCACTAGTAGATGCCCAGCGTAAAGGGATGGATTACCGCAAGGTGCTGCTCGGTAGCGTACCGATCGGCGAAGCCCCGGCTAGTTTCAGCGACGCCCTGAACAAACTGGCGCTGAACGCGACCTACCTTTACCAAGATAAGGAATTATTCTGGTACGCCCTTTCTCCTACGGTTTCCAAACTGGCGGCTGATCGTCAGCGCGAAGTACTGAAGGACAAGCACCGCGTAAAGACCGAATTGGAACGCCGTTTGCGAACCGCCTTGATGGAACGTGGTGATTTCGACAAGATCCATATCTTGCCTGATACCAGCGCCGACGTGATCGATGAAGAAACCGCAAGACTGGTAGTTCTCGGGAAGGAATCAGCCCACAAACGCGGTGGGGGCAGCTTGGCCGTTACTGCTGTAAGGCAGTTTGTTACCAACCGAGGTAATTCACCCCGTCGATTTCGCAATGCCTTGGTGTTTTTAGCACCAGATGCCACCGCGATGACTGAATTGGAAGATTCGATCTCCTACTATATTGCCTGGCAATCGATTGTGTTGGAAAGCGATCCATTGAACCTGACCTCCCAACAAAAGAGGAACGCTGAAGAAAACACCCGCAATAGAGAAGGGGAAGTGCTGGCTAGGCTGGCGGAAACCTATAGTTGGTTGTTAGCGCCAATACAAGATGACCCCAAAGGTAATTGGGAGGTGGAGGAATTCCGCATCCAGGGGCAGCAAGCCTTGGCTGTAAAGGCAAGCCAAAAACTGCGCGAGCAGGATCTGTTGGTTGCCAGCCTGGCCGGTTCCATCCTTCGGCAGCATATGGATAAATACTCTTTGTGGGGTGGGAACCATTGCAGCGTACGAGACCTGGTGGATTATTACGCCACGTACACCTTTTTGCCGCGGCTAAAGAGCCCCCAAGTGCTGTTGAGCGCTATCTCAGCCGGTACAGAATCCCCAACCTGGGAAAAGGACACCTTTGCCATCGCGGACGCGTATGACCAAAGCGCCAACCGCTATTTGTCCCTCACAGGTGGTAAATCTCGGGTAATTACCGACCTTGGTTCAACACTATTGTTGGTGAAGCCAGAAGTAGCGCTAGCGCAGATCGAGGCTGAAAAACCTGTACCTGTCCCTCCGGCTCAGGGTAGCGAAGGTGGCGGAACTGGCTCCGGGGTAGGGTCTACGCCCGTCGGAACCGGCAGCGAAGGTGGAACCAAAATAGACGGTCCGATCACCCGGAAAAAACCTCGCCGATACCACGGCTCGGTCACCTTGAAAGTGGACCGCCCAACGAAACACATCAACGATGTGATGAACGAAGTAGTCGGCCATCTTTCTGGTCTAGTAGGCGCAAAGATGACCATTCAAGTCGAGATCTCCGCGACCGTGCCCGATGGATTCGAGGAGCAGGTCATCAGGACTGTGATCGAAAACGGCAAAGTGTTGGGCTTCAGCTCCAACGATTTTGAAGAGGATTGATCGGCATATGAGAGTGTAGGAAAAACCAAAATTAGATTCGAAAGTGGATTGTCAGATCTGTTTATTGGCAATCCACTTTTTCTTGAAACTAGTTTAGTTCTGAGAATTCACGGTTATTCGGTAGTTTGAGTTTTGGTATTTAGTAACGCAAGCGAATAAAATTAAAACCCCGATTTGCCAAGCCGAAGCGGCGCGGCAGCCACCTCTCCTTCATCCTATAAGCATTAAAAGCACATTAAAAATTGTTAGCAAAATGTTAACAAATAATGTATAATTATTTCATCTTAGCGCTAACGCGCTGGGGCCCGATGGTGGTTGCACCTCGGTTGGAGAAATACCCTGATTATGAACCTGGCCTGTCCGCCCGAAACTCGCGGATGATCACTGACATCGCCTTCCTGCACCCCTTTTTTTCAGGCGGGTGATATCGTAAACATTTGAATTTGGATCGACAGCGGGTTATTTGCCCTCTGTTTTGGTTAGTGAAGCTATAGCAGCGCGCTATTGTTTGTTCATTTTAGGTATGCCTTTCAGCCGTGGAGTTCCCGCCTTGGGAAAACCATGGCGCTTTTTTTATTAATTATGAGAAAAATTACCGGAATTGAGGCGCAAAAGAAGAATTCTGACCGGGTGAGCATTTTTTTGGAGGGGTCTTACGCGTTTGGGTTGAGCAAGATGGTGGCCGCATGGCTTACTGTTGGGCAAAGCCTGAGCGAGGAGAAGATAGAGGCCCTGCAAGCGGATGACACACGGGAAGTTGCAATGCAGCGGGCGTTGAACTTTTTATCGTACCGGGCGCGCTCTGAACAAGAGATCCGCGCCAACCTGACGCGGGCTGAGATCCCTGAAGTTGTGCTAGAAGCCACCCTGCAGCGATTGCGGGAGTTGAACCTGGTGAACGACGCGGATTTTGCCCGGATGTGGATTGAGGGACGAAAGCAGTTTAGGCCGCGCAGCCGCCGTTTTTTGGCTTATGAACTTAGGCTAAAAGGCATTGATGAACAGGTTGCCCAGGATGCCCTGGAGGATCAGGTTGTTGATGAGGTGGAGGCGCTGAACGCGGGCCGCAAGATAGCGCGGCGGCTGGCAACTTTGGATTTTCAGGATTTTAGAGCGAAATTAGGCGGGTACCTGGGGCGAAGAGGGTTTTCGTATCAGGCTATTGCGCCAGCGCTGCGCCAATTATGGGATGAGCTTCATCCTGACGGTGAGATCTCGAACTTTGATGACGAGGAAAACTTATGAACCCTTTTATGAATACGATACTTATTTCCGCCCTGGTTGGGGTGGTAGCGCTGATCGCTGGCGCGGCTGTGGGATTTTTTGTTAATAAATCCCAGGTTGAGAAGGCCCGCCAGATCGAATTGACCAAGAGCAAGGGGATCATCCAGGAGGCGCAAGACCGCGCCGCCAAGATGGACCTGGATGCGCGCGATAAGGCGATAAAGGTGGTGCAAGCCGCCGAGAATGACCTAACGCAGCGCCGTGGTGAGCTGAACCGCGAGGCGGACCGCTTGGATAAGCGCCGCGCCGAGATGGATGGCCGCGTGGAGCGTTTAGAGCTGCGCGAGGCCGCCGTGAATAAGCGCCAAGGCACAGTGGATAGGCGCGCGAACGAGGTGGAGAAGTTACACGAGCAGCAGATGGATAAGCTGCAGGAGATCGCTGAGCTGAGCAGTGACGAGGCGAAGAAGATCTTGCTGGCTGAGGTGGAGACGGAATCGCGCAATGATATGGCGCGCATCATTCGTCAGGTTGAGAATGAGGCGAAGGAAGAAGGCGAGAAGAAGGCGCGTATTTTGATCGCTGAGGCGATACAGCGGGTGGCCAGCGAGCATGTTAGCGAGGTTACCAGCGCTGTTGTTACGCTGCCAAACGAAGAGATGAAGGGCCGTATTGTTGGGCGTAATGGCCGCAATATTCGGGCTTTTGAGCAGGCCGCCGGGGTGGATGTGATCGTGGATGATACCCCCGAGAGTGTGACGATCAGTTGTTTTGATAGTGTTCGCCGTGAGGTTGCCCGCCGAGCGCTAACGCGTTTGACGGTGGATGGACGTATTCATCCGGCGCATATTGAGAAGATCATTGAGGACGAGGGCAAGGCCGTGGAGAAGATCATGGCTGAGGCCGGCGAGCAAGCCGCTTTTGATGCCGGCGTGCCAGGGTTACACCCTGAGGTGCTGCGCATGATGGGGCGCTTGAAGTATAGGACGAGTTATGGACAGAATCAGCTGGCGCACGCTATTGAGGTTGCTAAGCTGGGCGGTATTTTGGCCGCCGAATTAGGCGCGAATGTTCCGCTGGCGAAGGCCGGCAGCTTTTTGCACGACATTGGTAAGGCGATGGACCACAACCAGGAGGGCACGCATGCCGCGCTGGGAGCTGAGTTCTGTAAGCGTTATGGGGTGCACCCGGCGGTTGTGAACGCTATCGCCAGCCATCACCATGAGGTGGAGCAGGATAGTGTGGAGGCGGTGATCGCTGAGGCGGCGGACGCGATAAGCGGCGCACGGCCAGGGGCGAGGCGCGAGGATCTGGAAGCGTATATTAAGCGTATTCGTACACTGGAGGATATGGCGACCAGTTTTGAGGGTGTATCGCAGGCGTTCGCTATCCAGGCTGGGCGTGAGGTGCGTATCATTGTGCGGCCGGAGGATATTGATGATCTGGCTAGCACACGGCTGGCGAGGGATATCGCGAAGAAGATCGAGGAGACGATGCAGTATCCGGGGCAGATCAAGGTTACTGTTATCCG
>CAIRYE010000058.1 GCA_903882765.1 uncultured Anaerolineae bacterium | reverse complement strand
CGCGGGATTTATCCAGCGCCATGTTTACAGTCGTGAGCACCAAGTCGTTGAGCATATCAGCGTCGGTATCTTTTAGGAATTCAGGGTCGATCTGAACGCTTTTACATTTTTGGTCGCCGGTCATCGTAACCGAAATAGCCCCCCCGCCAGCGGTGGCGGTTACGGTCTCTATGGCTAATTGCTCTTGCGCTACAGCCATTTGGGCCTGAATTTTTTGTAACTGCGCCATCATTGGGTTTCCACCCATACCACCCACTTTATTAAAACCTTTTGCCATTTCTATACTCCTACTTCAAGAATTAATTTTTTAACTGGCCGCCAAGTTCCTGAGCAACCGCCACCATTCCATCGGGTGACAGATGCGGGGGAAGACTGCTTTTCCCATTGTTGACGACAGCCCTGACCTCGACCTTTGTACCAAGAACGCTACTAAAAGCTTCTTCAACAAAGGGTCGTTCTTTATGTGAATCAAATTTTTGGGCAAGAATCTCGCTCGGAAATACGATCACGATGGTGTGTTGCTCAATTTCGCGAAGTTTTCCACTTTTGAATAAGGCTTCGTAATTTTTATCTCTTTTTAAAATCAACTGGTCAACCTGCTCCCAAACCTGTTTGGCTTGCTCGGGGGTTATCTTTAGCTGGTTTGCAGTACCGCTTTGGCGGGCGGCTGGCTCCTGAGCAGAGGGTTGCTTGGACTCTGCCTGTCGAACCGTCTCGGAGTTGATCTCAGGCGAAGGGGAGGTTTTTTGCTCATGAACGGATGGAGGAATAGGGTTCGCGGCTGGCTTTACGGTTTTATCAGGTTCTTTGGTTATAACCGTTTGAGTGGACGCGGAAGGTGGAATCGGCGCGGCTGCTACAATCTGTTGTGATGGCAGGGTTGTATTGGTTACTTTCGCGATCGCCATTTCTACGTTCAGCGAGGGCGACCAACCCATGCGGTTGTCGACGATAACATTGTTAAATTCCCGGATCATATCGAGCAAGGACCCAGTGTTTATTTGGGCAGCGTGGGTTTTGATATTCTCTTTTACATTGGGAGTTACATCCAACAGATCTTCATTATTGGTTTGAACCAGCAAGAGACTACGAAGATATTCCACGACCTGCCGCGAAAAAGACTGAGCGCTAGCTCCGCGATTGAGGACTTCGTGAGCAATGGATACCCCTTTCGCGGTGTCCTTGGCGATGATGGCGGTTAGTAGTTCGATCACCGATTCGTTGGTGGCGGTACCCAGAATTCTTTGCACTAATTCAATCGTTATCTTTTCGCCGGTTGAGCCAAGCTGATCGAGTAGCGAGATGGCATCACGCATTCCACCGCTGGAACTTCGCGCGATAGAGACCAACGCTTCTTCGTCGGCTTCAATTCCTTCGCGCGCGCAGATCTGGGCCAGATGATCACTAATTTCAAATAACGGGAATCGCTTGAATTCAAAACGTTGGCACCGCGAAAGAATGGTTGGCATTACTTTATCGAGTTCGGTGGTTGCCAAAATGAAGATGACGTGTGGCGGGGGTTCCTCAATGGTCTTGAGTAAGGCGTTAAAAGCCGCCTTAGAAAGCATATGAACCTCATCAATGATGTAGATCTTAAAATCACCGATATTGGGTAAAAAACCCACTTTTTCGATCAGGTCACGGGCATCATCGATGCCGGTATGAGATGCGGCATCGATCTCGATCAGGTCAATGAATGAAGCTTTATTAAAGCTTAGACAGTTGGGGCAGGTATCACAAGGACGGTTTGTTTTATCGGGGTTCGTACAGTTTACCGCTTTGGCAAGCAAACGAGCCGCGGTGGTCTTACCGGTTCCACGCGGACCAGAGAAGATATAAGCATGGGCGAGTTTATCGGACGCGATAGCGTTCTTAAGCGTTTGAACAACGTGAGTTTGGTACTTTACCTCACTCCAAACCGCCGGCCGCCATTTTCGATACAATGCCTGTGTCATAAAATCCTCTCTCTGAATTGATCTATGCTAAATAATAGCATGTTTCTTTTACCAACCCCGTAAAAGTCAGAGGTTATTTTTTCATCAAGAGAGCGACCCAATCGTTGATCTGCCGTTGGTCGACCAACTTTAGGCCATATTTTTCGGCGGAATCGATCACACGCTGCGCCTGGTGATCGAGGATGCCGGAGAGGATGATGGTTCCCCCTGGGGCGATCAAATCCGCCATGCCGCCGTCAAATAAGCGAATAAGTACCGGCGCAAGAATATTCGCCAATACCAAAGGCGCTTGCTGGATAGAATATGCCCCTGCCTTTACTTCATCGACCGATCCTAGCCCAAGCTCAAATTGTTGGGGGGTAACAGCGTTATTTTCAGCGTTCTCGCGACTGTTTACGACGGATGCTTCATCAATATCAACGCCAAGCGCGAATTTTGATCCCAACTTGATGGCCGCTACCGAGAGGATCCCTGAACCGCAACCTACATCTATGACAGTTTCCGGGTTGAGAAATTGGTCCTTCTTTTGAAAGACCGGTTCAAGTAATTCGAGGCATAGCTGAGTGGTGGGGTGAGTTCCGGTGCCAAATGCCATACCTGGATCGATTCGGATCGGGATGCGGTTCGAATCGGGGGATTCCAGCCAAACTGGTACTACAACCATCGTTTCGCCGATTAGGATGGGTTTATAGCGCGTTTTCCATGCTTCCATCCAGTTCTGATCAACAACGGTACGATATTGATGTTTCGGCAAGGGTTGGATCATCGCTAAATAGAATAGGGATTCATCGATCTTTTGGCGCGTTTCTTCTATTGAATCGTCCACTTCAACGTAGGCTCGTACCGAAATTTCTCCGGTAGGCGTGCCTTCATCTTCTTCGTTTAAGAACTTGATCGAT
>CAIRYE010000057.1 GCA_903882765.1 uncultured Anaerolineae bacterium | reverse complement strand
TGAGCCAGGCGGGAACACCGTCGGATCCCGGTTCTTCGTTGACAACACCATCGATCGGTTCTATCGTGCTGGCAGGGGAATCCGGTTCGGGAGCGGGGGATTCGGCGGGCGTGGCAGGTTGGGGGGATTCGGCTAGGGGCTCGATAGGAAGAGCATCTGGCTGAATTTCCTCGCTCCAATCGAGTTTGCCTATTTGGATGGCTTCCTCTGGAACTAATAACTCTTCAGCCAGCAAAAAAGAACCGGGGTGAATGGCATAGGGGTCTAATTCTTGCAAGCGGGTGCGGTAAACATCAAGATTTTGGATGCTGTTGGTTTTTTGTAAGATCTTGATCATCAAGCGGTTGGCTTCGAAATTGTTGGGGGAGTGCTTAAAACAATCGAGACAGGTTTCGCTGGCCAATTCCAGGTTGCCTTGCAAGAAATAAATTTTCGCCAGCAGCGTCTTCATTTCACGGCGGGTGATATCTGTTTTTAGGATCTCGATAATTTCTGTTTCGGCTTTATCATATTCGCCGCTATTAAAATAGAGCGAGGCTAATACGCCGCTGGTTTTGTTGATGCGCTCGGGGGTGATCCCATAGCGGGTGGTGTACAATTTTTTTAGTTCATCCTGAATGCCGATGTTATTAGGGTTCTTTTCAAAGGCGCGTTCCATATGCCAAATGGCGTATTCCAGATCGCCTTCTACGCTGTATACAAAACTCATGCCCAAGTTGGCGACAAAATCGGCTGGAACCGCCATAAGGACTTCCTGAAAAATATCCTTCGCTAAAGCGTATTTGCGGGCATCGAGGTAAGCGCCGGCCAGGATGCGGCGGGTATCAATATGGTTGGGGAATTCTTTAAGAATGTGACGGCAATGGGCGATCGCTTCATCGATCTGGTTCTTTTCCACCAGATCTTCGATCAGTTTGTTATACCCTTTTAAAGAGATGTTCATAAGTGAAGGCTCCAATAGATCGGGTCAGAGGCGCAAAAACCGTTATTGTTCATAAAATAATGGCAAGGGCGGAACGGGGGTGGGACTGAATTGATGGGCAGATAGAACCGCCGAGCGAGCTTGCTGCAATTTTTGCGGGTCGTTGGCATGAAGGATGAACAAAGGCTGACCTTGTTCAACGTGATCGCCAACTTTGCCTAAGATCTCGAACCCGACAGCGTGGTCGATGGGGTCGCTTTTTTTGGCACGACCAGCACCAAGGTTGACAGATGCCTCGCCGATGACGCGAGCGTGAACCTGGCTAAGATAGCCGGTTTGAGGGGAAGCGACGGTTTCAATGAGCCGGGCTTTTGGTAATTTGTTGGGATCCGTGATGTAACTGGTATCACCGCCTTGGGCATCGATCAGTACCCTCAGTTTTTCAAGGGCGCTGCCGTTGGTGATGGTTTGCTCAGCTAACTGGATGGCGGCTTGCATGGTGGGGGCTTTTTCCCCGAGCAGCAGCATTTTCGCGGCGGCATCGATACAGTGGTGGCGAAAATCCGCCGGGCCCGCGCCTTGCAGTGTGTCGATCGCTTCCTTTAATTCAAGGGCATTGCCTACAGCGAAACCTAATGGTTGGTTCATATCTGAGAGGATGGTGACCACTTGCCGGCCGGCGAGCTTGCCGATGTTGCGCAGGATGGAAGCCAATTTACGGGCTTCCTCAAGGGTTTCCATAAAAGCGCCTAGACCTACTTTTACATCCAACACAATAGCGGTAGCGCCGCTAGCGATCTTTTTGCTCATAATGGAGGAGGCGATCAGCGGAATGGAGGGGACCGTGCCGGTAACATCACGCAGGGCGTAGAACTTGCCATCTGCGGGGGCGAGATCGAGCGATTGGCCGGTGAGGACGATGCCGGTCTTGCGCAGCTGGGCGCGGAACTCTTCGGTAGAGAGATCGACGCGGTAGCCGGGGATGGATTCCAGCTTATCTAAAGTACCGCCGGAAAAACCTAGCCCGCGGCCGGACATTTTACCGCAGTACAATCCGGCAGCCGCCACCATTGGCATGACTGCCAGCGAGGTTTTATCACCTACGCCGCCGGTGCTGTGTTTATCTACCACGATATCAACAATATCAGAAAGATCAAGCACCTGGCCGGAGTTCGCCATCGCCATAGTGAGGTCGGTGGTTTCTTGGTCGGTCATACCGTTGAGCAAAACCGCCATCGCCCACGCGGCAGCCTGGTAATCGGTGATCTCGCCTTGGGTGTAGCCGCGCACAAAGAACTCGATCTCCTGGCGGGTGAGTTCTACTTTATCTCGTTTTTTAATAATGATGTCTACGCTTCTCATTTGTTATCCGTCTTCGTTTTAATCAATTGTAACTTAAATTGACCAATAGCACTCACTCGTGCGAGTGAGGGGTTGGTTTGATATGAAACCATAATGGTGCGAAGAAATTAGGTGGTTCTGTTGTTGGATCCCCGAACGAGGGTAAGTTTTATCATTCCAAGCAGGATGAGCAAGACGCTGGCTGTAAGAAAGATCCACTTCGCCAAGGTGAACAGACCGGCCAAGGTGGATAGGGGAAAACTGTTGTTGGGGTAACGAGCCAAAACGATGGAGATGGAACTGTTTTCCAAAAAATCGAAGAAAAGTCCGGCCGCTGGGATCAAATTCGCGGTCTTCCAAAAGGGAATGGGAAGGGTTACCTTTTTTGTGAACCAACTC
>CAIRYE010000056.1 GCA_903882765.1 uncultured Anaerolineae bacterium | reverse complement strand
GTATTGGTGGCTGTCAGCGCGGTCATTGGCCATTGCTGGCCGGTATTCGGTGGTTTTAGGGGTGGGATGGGGCTAGCCACCGCAGGTGGCGGGCTTTTGGCATTGAACCCACTTGCTCTGCTGATCGCGGTTGGTGTTCTAGTGACGTTGTTATTGATCCTCCGCCATGGCGCGAAAGCTACCATCTTTGCCGCTCTTCTTATTACACCTGTTTTTTGGCTTTTTAACCTGCGAGGCATGATCTTATGGATGGCGGGATTCTTTGCCCTTATTATTTCCATTAGGTTTTTAAGCGATTGGAATCGCAAATATCGCGAGCTTTGGTTGGACCGGGAAAAGAAGTAAATCGAGAGCACCAACACGGCTATGATCCAAGATGAATCCCTTGTTCTTGTTTGTATCTTTCCCGAGCTTAGGGATGCCGAGATCGCCCGTTTGTTTGGCTGGTATCGCATTCCTTTGCGCAACTCCCCTAAAGTTGTTTCGGTTGACGCCTTGGCGTTTTATCAGCCGAAAAATTTTGGTAAAAATGGCGGCCGTATAATGCATTACGCTAAAGTTCGCGGTCATGAACTAACCACTCGTAAAGAACTTTTAAGAGACGAACCGGAACATCCTCATGCCAACGAAGAATATTTCAAGATCCAGATCGGAGAGCTTGAATCCCTTCCCGCACCGATCGTTTCTGGCCCGTGGAAGCGGTTTTCTTTCTTTTATACAACCGGCGAACACCTGAAGTCAGCACAAAATCTATCGGATCTGATCATACGTAATGAAGAGCGGTTAATATTATGGAAGACCCTTCGAGAACGGGCTGCAAAAGATCAGGTATACCAAGTTAACTTGCCAGAACTACCCATTTCAAACGATATGCTGTTAAAGATTTTAGGCCTCAGCAACCTATAATCTTCCAGCGAAAAGGATTTCTTATGAAAAAGATCTTGCAAAACGGAACATTGGTTACAGCTTCTGAAACCTACAAAGCCGATATATTGATCGATGGCGAGGTGATCTCAATGATCGGCCAAAACCTTCAAGATACTGACGCGCAGGTTATTGATGCCAGCGGGAAATACATTTTCCCGGGTGGTATCGACCCTCATACCCATTTTGACCTGCCCATGTTCGGAACGGTCTCCTCAGATGATCATTACACCGGTAACAAGGCCGCAGCTTTTGGCGGCACCACTACGGTCATGGATTTTGTTGTTCAGGATAAAGGCGGGTTCCAAAAATCCTTAGATCTTTGGTATAAGAAGGCGGAAAAATCTGCCATCGATCACTCGTTCCACATGAACCTCACCCACTTTGATGATGAAGTAGCTAAAGAGCTCCCTGTATTGATCAACAATGGCGTTACCACTCTCAAGGTATTTACCGCCTATAATGGCCGACTTCGGTTGGATGACCGACATATTTTCAAGGCACTGATAAAAGCTAAAGAACACGGTATGTTGGTGATGGTTCATTGCGAAAATGGTGACATTATTGAAGAACTCATTCCAAAAGCACTTGCAGCTGGCAACACCTCCCCCGCATGGCATGCCTATACCCGCCCAAAATGGGGTGCTGTGGAATCGACGATGCGGATGTGCGCGATGGCGCAACAAGCCGATGCCCCGGTTTACATTGTGCATATGAATGCCGGCGGCGAAGCCGATATGCTGCAATACTCCCGCGAGCGCGGCGTGAAAGTGATGGGCGAAACCTGCCCCCCCTACCTTTTCTTTTCTACCAAGCACATGGAAAGACCAGATGGCGCAAAATGGATCTGCTCCCCACCAATGCGAGATGAGGAAGATAATAAGCGTTTATGGGAGGCCCTTACCAACAACACTCTGCAAACCATTGGCACCGACCATTGCCCCTTCTTTTTTGATGGTACCAAAGCCATTCAATACGAAGGAAAATCGATCGCGATCCCTGGGAAGGAATTAGGCAAGGATAATTTCACCCAAATTCCAAACGGCCTACCCGGTGTGCAAGATCGCTTACCGATCCTTTGGAGCTATGGCGTTCGAACCGGCAAGATCACGATGAACCAGTTTGTTGCCTACACCAGCACTAACCCAGCCAAGATCTTTGGACTTTACCCGCGCAAAGGTGCCCTCGTGCCCGGGGCTGACGCGGATATTGTGGTTTGGGATCCAAACAAAGAAATGACTTACGGTGTGGCTAACTCGCACCAACGAACCGATTACAACCTTTATGAAGGCTGGAAAGTTGTTGGTTACCCTGAAAAAGTATTACTGCGTGGGGAAGTGATCGTAGATGGTGAGAACTGGTTAGGAAAAGTTGG
>CAIRYE010000055.1 GCA_903882765.1 uncultured Anaerolineae bacterium | reverse complement strand
CGAAACCTCCACCTTGCCCGCCGAGCAAAAGTTACACCACATTTTGCGTGGTGGAACCAATACCGTTTACGAACTTCGTCGCGGCGAAGTCTTTGTTTGGGCATTACGCTTTTCCGCGGTTGTGGTACGCCAAGAAGATAGCTGGAAATTCGCCCAGATCCATTTCTCCTTTCCCACCATCTACTTTCCTGATGTGCGGATCATGAAATGAACATAGGGCATCCCGCTAACCCTAACCAATTTTCTATAATCAGCCCCACCGTATTTTTTTTTGCATTCGGAGAATCCTATATGAAATTGATCATTGAAAAAAGTAAATACCTAGTTTTGGTTTCGATCATTGCCCTACTGATCACTTTTGCCTTCTCGTTATTTTGGGGTGTGGTGAAATCTTTTGATACCTGGATGGTGATCATCAATACCGCCGGTCACTCCCCCGACATAACACTAAAATTGATCAAGGTGGTAGATAGTTTCCTGATCTCCCTAGTTTTGTATTTATTAGCAGCCAGTATTTACAGTATGATGATCGGAAGCCTTGACCTTCCCGACAGTTTAGTAGCAAGATCGCTGCCAGAACTAAAATCAAAACTCAGCTCTATTATGGTCTTGGTTATAGCCATCCACTTTATTGAAGTACTGTTCACCCAAGAGGTGGATGGACTGAACCTTCTATATAATGCCGTGGCTTCTACCTTAGTAGCCGGTGCCCTGATCGCTTTTACCGCGATCGGCACCAAAAACAGCGACCACTAAAGGGGCTTTATTGGGCGATATTCCCCCCATTTACACACAACGCCTAACCTTACGGCCGTTTACCAAAGCAGATGCCGAACCGCTCATGAGCGTCTTTGGTGACCCCGAAGTGATGCGCTTTGGCGATGGAGTTCAAACAGCCGCCTGGGTGGTTGGGTGGTTGAATGACATTCTCGACCGACAATACACTACTATTGGCTTCGGGCCGTTAGCTGTAGTATGCTTAGCGGAGCAACGCCTGATCGGCTATTGCGGGCTGTTCCTCTTTGATGATCTGGATGGCAAGCCTGAGATCGAGTTAGGATATCGCCTGAAGCGGCGCGACTGGGGAAATGGCTATGCCACCGAAGCCGCCAGCGCGGTTCGCGATCATGCCTTCTCTGCCCTAGGGATAGCGCGGCTGATCTCGATGATCGATCCCGCCAACCACGCATCCATCCGTGTGGCGAAAAAAATTGGGATGCACTACGAAAAAGACGTAATGCTTGCCGGATATACCCACCCCGATCACATCTATGCGATTCCTAACAAGCCAACGCCCAGCGTAGCATAGGATAGAATTAGATTCTTGGAACTACCACCTATTCTGTTTCTCTTTGAAAGTACTTTGAATGACCCAAAAAATAATTATCCTATTACTCACTCTTTCGCTCTTATTAACATCGTGTTCTGCTCTACCCGCTTTGCAGCCTGAGCCGAGCCCAAGTCCGAGCGCTACCGAGTTGCCAGCCCCAACCGTTACGCCCACCATCACACCAACCGCTACCCCTACCCTTTCACCGCTGTTAGGGTCGGAACAAGCCTTCCCAGCTGCCGGCTACAGCCTTCGGCTGCCTCTTGGCCTGATCGGCCAACCACAAGACGGTCACCTAACACTTACTGACCCCTCCCAAAAGATCGTCTTTTTTGTCATGGGCTCCAGAACCAATCCGCGTAGTTTGAATAACGCCGACCTTCTGGAATCAGCTTTGCTATTGTTTTTCACCGGCAACAATGATACCTATACCGCGGGCGAGCAGCGCCCTATTTCTATCGATGGGTCGGAGGGTTTTACGACCGATCTCACCGGAGTATTGCTGAATGATCCAATCGAGGGGCAAGCTTTTGTGGTTCAAAAAGAAGATGGGCAATTCATCTTTGGCTTTGGTTTTGCCAACATTAGCCAGGAACCCACCCTTTGGCAGGCAAAGGCCTCGGATATGTTCGCCGCGATGCTCCAATCCGCTCACTTTCTCTCGCCAGAGCAGGGAAACGCGAATGAAGCGTGCGATATTTCCACAGATCCTACCTATGGCTATACTGAGACGAACCCGATCAGGGTGGGCGGTGGTGTGACAGGCGGAGAAACTCACGCGGGTGTTTATTTCGAAAACCTAGCCGGGCCAGATGGCCACGCGATCCAATTCAGCCATACCGGCTCCATACTCAGCGGAGACGTCACCCTTGAAGTTTACGAAGTGATCGTTCAAGAACAAACACTGATCTTTTATGTCGATCATTTCAGCCCTATCCAATTGCAAGCCCCGGTTGGGTTTACCTGTTTAGAGGCTATCATTCAAGATTCACTGTAAACCCAACCTGCTCTCGCTATGTGTTCCTTACTGCGGTGAATAAAAACGCGAATAAGATCAAAACAAGGATACACTGAGTTATTCCTGTTCTATTTGGGTTCGATGGCTAAGGCTATTGGGCAAGAAATAAGGTAAAATGGCGTAAGGGCAACACCTGTTCCAGCGGATCGGACACCCTAATAAATACTATGAGCAAAAAAATTCGCCTTTTGATCGTTGATGATTATCCCGTAGTACTTAGCGGGCTTCTTTCAATGCTGCAATCCCATGACGAAATTGACGTTGTTGGCGTCGCCGATAATGGCGCGCAAGCCGTGGAATTAGCGCTAACCATCAAACCCCAAGTGGTACTTATGAACGTATCTATGCCGGGTATGGATGGTATTGAAGCCACCCAACTGATCAAAAAGAGCGCTCCGCAGATCAACATCCTGATCTTTTCCGGTCTTAGCAGCCACGATAAGGTCACACCTGCTATCAATGCCGGCGCTATCGGCTACATTCTCAAGGACGCATCCGAAACCGAGCTTCTGCACGCCATTCGCCTTGTTTCAAAAGGCGAGGCTTGCCTACACCCCTCTGTCATAGGCCACGTACTAAAACAGATCCAAGGGAATGACCCGCAAAACAACCTGATAGATAAACTAACCGATCGCGAATTGGAAGTGCTCAAACTGATGACCGATGGGTATTCCAATCAGGAGATCGCGACAACCATGGTGGTAGGCGCGGCCACTGTCCACTCACACGTTAGCCGCATCCTCGCCAAGCTCGAGGTCACCAGCCGCACCCAGGCGGTCATTTACGCAATTCGGGCTGGTATCGTACCCCACCAAGCAGACCAATAGATCCGTGGGATGGTCTAAGTCCTTAGTCTCATCCTTACCTCTCAAGGTACCGGGCAAAGGTCCCAAACCCTTCCATGCAAACAAAATCCTAAACAACCACCCTTATAGCCGAAATTCAAAACTTGGGGAGAAGCATAAAGCGTAGTGTCAAAACATTTTTTGTGGAATAATAGAAGTACACAATGAAACGGAATAACGAACCGATGGATCTTCGAAAATACACATCCCAAACCACCTTTCGCCTTATTGTTGGCGCAGGTTTGTTGCTTTTCATCGTTGGGTTAGGGCTGATCGCCTGGATCTACAGCCCAGCCGCCGCCTTGATGGGCTTTTTATGCCTTCTTGGCATGCTCATCCCCATTGGGCTGATCATTTTCTTCCTGTTTGGTCTGGATAAGATCGTAAAAAAGATGAACGACGAGTAGGAAACATATGACCAACGAACAACCCTTTTTAAAAGCCAGCCTGCAATTACTGGAAGAAACCTTTGAGAATGTTCAAGGGTATTATCTCGATAAAAATACCTCTCTATTCGAAACCCTGGCAACGATCAGTGCCGCGGAAGCATCCATCCCTGTAGGAAAGAATTGCGCCAATTTGGCAGCCCAAGTGAAGCACATCTCGTTGTACCTCGATGTGTTGGAAAAATCCCTGCGCGGCAACGATAGCCAGCAAGTAGATTGGGGCGAAATTTGGCTCACAACCAGTGAGGTTGATGAAGGGGAATGGCAAGCCATAATTACCGACCTGCGCCTAAAATATAAGGGGGTTTTGGCAACATTGAACACCGACCTCGACCTAACCAACGACGAAAACCTAGCCATGATCATGGCCATCATCGCCCACACCGCTTACCACCTCGGAGAGATCCGCCAAGCGCTGTGCGTGCTCAAGCCATAAAAAGCTAAGCCAATTTGTGGGATAGGAATGACAAATTTCCTTAGGTACACACAAATTGAGGAGATGAAGATTCAAGTTCTACCCCGAAACGGACCTTATAAACAGCCGCAGCCCAAACAAAAACCTCGCGGCAATTCCAATTGCTTCCCCTTCTTTGTATAATAATAATAACAAACCTTTCCCTTGTTCGTTTTTGCGGAGGATCCTCTTATGCCTTGGCAATCTCAATTGAACGAAAACTCGCTTTCTTGGCTATTAGAAGCAGCTAACCCCGATGTTCGCTACCTAGCCCTGCGTGACCTGCTCGATCATCCAGATAATGACCCACAATTGCGCGCAGCCCGTACCGCCGCCCATCAACACGGCCCCATCGTCGAAATACTCAAAAACATGAATGAACCCGGCTATTGGTATACCCGCGGCCCAGGCTATAACCGCAAATATTTCTCCACGGTGTGGGCGTTGTTGTGCCTGGCCCAATTAGGCGCTTCGGTTCAGGAGGATGAACGACTTGCGACCGCTTGTGATTATTATCTGGAACACATGGCACCGGGCGGGCAGTTCGCTACCTCTTCCTCTGGCGCGCCTTCCAGCACGGTCGATTGTTTGCAGGGTAATATGTGTTGGGCGCTGTTAGAACTTGGCTGCCAGGATGAGCGGCTGGAGAAAGCTTTTGTGTGGATGGCGCGCAGCCAAACAGGGGAAGGGATGGCCCCCATGGAAGAAAAGTATGCTCTGCCGCGCTATTACGCTTACAAATGCGCTCCAAACTTTGTTTGCGGCGTAAACGAAAACAAACCATGCGCTTGGGGGGCGGTTAAAGTCATGATGGCCTTTGGCAGGCTGCCGGCAAACAAACGAACCCCGCTGATCGATCGCGCTATGCAACAGGGCATCGACTTGCTCTTTAGCGTGGATCCCGCCTTGGCAACGTACCCCACCCGCAACAACATCAAGCCCAGCCGCGATTGGTGGAAGTTCGGCTTCCCGGTCTTCTACATCACCGACCTGCTGCAGCTGGTAGAAGCCCTTTCCGCCTGCGGATATGGCCACGATCCACGCCTTGCCAACGCCCTCCAGATCATCCGCGAAAAGCAAGATGAACACGGCCGCTGGTCGTTGGAGTTTGACTACAACGGCAAAACCTGGGTGAACTTTGGCGAAAAGAAACAACCCAACAAATGGGTAACCTTACGGGCAATGAGGGTGCTAAAAGCCACGTACGCGATGTGAAATTCAAATTTACGAACAAAGTGCCATCCTAAACGGATGGCACTTTTTGATTGGATTCTTTTTGGATAGAAAACCGAGGCCTTACTCTTTCGACTCCCCGGCATCCGCTGAATCGGCAGTGAGTTTTTGCGCTAGGTAGATCGGCCCAAGGGTGATGGCTATGACGAATAGCGCTACCACGTTCGTCACGGGCCTATCGCGAGGGCGGGTAAGCTGGCTAAAGATCCACACAGGCAGCGTGGTTTGCTGGCCAGCGGTGAAGGTGGTCACGATCACTTCATCAAACGAAAGCGCGAAGGCAAGCATGCCGCCCGCCAGCAGCGCGGTGCCAATGTTGGGCAGCACCACGTAGCGGAAGGTTTGAAAGGCGTTTGCACCCAGGTCCATGGAGGCTTCGATCAGTGAATTGCTGGAACGGCGGAAGCGCGCCAGCACGTTGTTATAGACGGTGACAACGCAGAAAGTGGCATGGCCGATCACTATGGTCCAAAAAGAAAATGGGATATCGAGCGCGCCAATGGCGGAGCGTAGAGCGATGCCGGTGACGATACCCGGCAGAGCGATGGGCAGCACCAGCAGAAAGGAAATGGCGTCACGGCCAAAGAAGTTGCTGCGGTAAACGGCGGCCGCCGCCAAGGTTCCTAACACCATCGCGGCAAGGGTGGCAACACTGGCAACCTTCACTGAGAGCAGCAATGCCTGCCACAGGTCTTGCCGTTGCAGCGCTACCGAAAACCACTTGGTGGTGAAACCGGGCAGCGGAAAGCTGTAGGTGGATTCATCGGTGGTGAAGGCATATAGGATGATGATGAACATAGGCAGGTGTAAAAAGAGCAGCGTGCCCAGTGCCGCCATTTTGAGGGTTCGGTTGGATCCGTTATTAGAGCGCATCGAAAGCTCCCATCTTGCGGGCGATCAGCAGGTAGACGATCATGATGACCACTGGCCCCATGGTAAAGGCGGCCGCCAGCGGAATATTACCCGAGGTGCCTTGGTGTGAGTAGACCGCCTGACCAATGAAATATTTGGAATTGCCCAGTGATAACGGCACGATGAAATCACCCAGGGTGAGCGAGAAAGTAAAGATAGAGCCAGCGATGATACCTGGCATTGCTAACGGGAAGGTAATGTTGCGGAAGGTTTCCCCTGCCTTTGCCCCAAGATCGGAGGAAGCTTCCTCAAAGCTTTTGGGAACGCGTTCCAAAGCCGCCTGGATGGGCAAGATCATATAGGGTAACCAGATATAACAAAAGACAATATACACACCCATCGGCGATAGCGCCAACGACGAGCCTCCTATGCCGGGCTGGCTCAACAGCCAGTCGAGCGGGCCATTTAGCCCAAGCAAGTTAATGAACCACGACAGCACCCCCTCCTTGGCCAAGATCAGCTTCCAGGCATACACCCTCACCAGATAGCTGGACCATAACGGCAGCATCACGCCTAGGTAAAGGAGTGTTTTGGTCTTTTTACTGGCAACCTTTGCCATATAGTAGGAGAGCGGAAAGGCGATCAGGGCATCAGTGATGGTGACCATAAGGGCCATAAAGGTGGTACGGGTGAGAATATCGAGATTGGCTTGCTGAAATAGCTTGGCATAAGTGGCAAGTGTAAACTGGCGCGAGATCAGACCTGTATACCCATCCAACTCAAAAAAGCTATTGACCAGCAACGCTACCAACGAACCTAGGTACACCACCAGCATATATAACAAGGGCGGCCCTAACAACAGAGCCAGCACCACTTTAGGGCGCAGGTAAAGGTATGTAGAGAATCGATTTAGCATCATCAACCGCCGATCGGGCGCATATGGTGCTTTTTCCAGCTGAGGTGAACGCGTTTGCCTTTCAGCAAAGTCACATCCATCGAGGTGGTATGCAGGTTTTGCTCCACCACCACCAAGTCGCCGCCGCCATCCAGTTCCACTAGGTAGCGGGTATACAAGCCAAGATACACCACATCACGTATGCTGCCATCAGCATAGATCACATCCGGTCCCTCTTCGAGGGGGGTGGTGAGATGAATTTTTTCTGGTCGGATGGAGAAGGTGGCATCAGAACCCGAGATCCGTTTTGCGCGTTCTCCACGGATCAAGTTGCTGGTGCCAACAAAGCCCGCCACGAACTCGGTTGCCGGATGTTCATAGATCTCTGCCGGTGAACCCACCTGCTCGATCTTCCCTTGATTGAAAACGGCGATGCGATCACTCATTGTTAAAGCTTCTTCCTGATCATGAGTGACAAAGATAAAGGTGATCCCCACTCTTTTTTGCAGCGATTTTAACTCAACCTGCATCTGCTGCCGCAGTTTTAAATCAAGCGCTCCCAACGGTTCATCCAAAAGCAACACCTTAGGGTTATTGATCAGCGCTCTGGCCAACGCTACCCTTTGCCGCTGCCCACCCGAAAGTTGGCTGGGCTTTCGTTTTTCCATGCCTGTTAGCTGCACTAGGTTCAACATTTCCGTAACCCGGTTTTCGCGTTCTGCCTTGGCTACTTTTTTGATCATCAAGCCATAAGCAATGTTCTCGCCGATGGTCATATGCGGGAAGAGGGCGTAATCCTGAAAGACGGTGTTCACACTGCGCTCGTAAGGCGGAAGATCGGATACATCCTGCCCGTACAACAAAATGTTCCCCGAGCTGGGGCGATCGAAACCGGCGATCAGGCGCAAGCTGGTGGTCTTCCCAGATCCGGAAGGTCCAAGCAAGGAAAAGAACTCTCCCTCGCGAATTTCCATATCTACTGAATCAACCGCCTTCACATCGCCAAAATAGCGGCATACCTTTGAAAAAAGCACAGCAGTTTGCTCGTTGCTCATGGTTCCCTTTCCAAAAGATCCCTCACGCCGTCCCTGACCGAGATCTAGGACCGACGTGAGGGATATACATTTATTGAACGCTAACCACCAATGACAGCGATATAGGAGTTCACCCATTCGCTGTAAGGCACACAATCACCTTTGCCGTCGCTGCAAGCGGCGGTGGGAGTTCTCCAGAACCAGATCTTGTCAAAATCATTGAAACCGTTAGTGGCACAACCAGCATCGGTAAGCAATTCGTTGCCGGTACATGCGGCTGGAACGGAAGGAACAGAACCAAACCAAGCGGCTAGGTCACCCTGCAGCTTGGGGTTCAAGGACCATTCCATCCATTGGTAAGCACAGTTGGGGTGCGGTGCATCCACGTGCAGCATGGTGCTATCCGCCCAGCCCGTAGCGCCTTCCACCGGGATGACCGAAGCGACTGGCAAGCCAGCGAATTGCAGCATATTCACCTGGAACGGCCAAGAGCCGGAAGCGACATCACCCTCATTGGTGAAATCATCGATCTGCACATAGGCATCGTGCCAGTAACGATTGACCAAAACGCGCTGGCCTTTCAACAATTCGATGACCTGATCAAATTGTTTTTGGTCCAAGTCGTAGGGATTATCAATTCCAATATCAGGATTGGTGTGTTTGAGATAGAGAGCGGCGTCAGCGATGAAAATAGCGCCGTCAAACGCCTGCACGCGGCCCTTATTCGATTTGCCATCCGAGAGGGTCATTTCCTTAAAGGTAACATCCCAGCTTGTAGGGGGTTCAGGGAAGACCTCGGTGTTGTACATCAATACGTTCGGGCCCCATTGGTAGGGAACGCCATAATGCTTTCCATCTACAGTGTGCCAAGGGGAGTTCTGAAGCCGTTCGTCGATGGTTTTCCAGGATGGGATCAGATCGATGTTCAATTCTTGAACCTTGCCGCCCGCGATAAGGCGGTTGCTGGCATCGCCGCTGGCGGTCACAAGATCAAAACCACCTTCGTTCATCAACGAAACCATTTCATCAGATGTGGCGGCAACCTTAACGCTCACCTTGCAGCTGGTTTGTTTTTCAAACTCGGTGACCCAATCGTAAGCGGGGTCGGTTTCGCCGCGCTCAACATACCCGGCCCAGGCAATGATCGATACTTCGCCTTCACCCTTTCCAACTGATTTCATGGGTGCGCCGGCTCCTCCAGCCACGCCTCCACAAGCAGAAAGCAGCATACTCGTTGCGATCAGAAAAGCGGTCAATTTAAAAATCGTTTGTTTCATTTGTTTCTCCTTTGGTAAAAAGCAATAAGAGTAAATAACAAACCAAATCAAAGTAACTTGGAAAAACCACCTCCTAACTTTATTTAGAACAACCACAGGTAACAAAAAATTCACCCCACTTTATTAATATTTTCATTATAGCGAAATGGAAACAATTGTCAAATTTTATTGCCGTTTCGGCAATTTTATCGATATACACTCACCGCTTCTTACATATATGTAGCAAAACATGATCTTGTTGTATAATTCAGCCTAATTATGTCCAAATTTATCAAAATGAACCGCAAGGAGGTTCGAAATGACTGAAACACCTGAATTAACCAACCGAGACCTGAGCATCACCCGCGTCATCGACGCCCCTGCTCACAAGCTTTTTGCCGCATGGACCCAGCCTGAGCTGATCACCCAGTGGTTTACCCCCGCGCCTTACACCACCCCTCACGCCGAGACCGACCTGCGCCCCGGAGGCTCATCCCTGATCGTGATGTGTTCACCCGAGGGCCAGCTGATCGAGAATCGCGGTGTGTACTTGGAAGTTGTGCAAGACCAAAAGATCGTTTTCACAGATGCCTACACCAGCGCTTGGATCCCCTCCGAAAAACCCTTCTTTACCGGTACCATCACCTTTGAAGACCTGGGCAACAACACCACTCGCTACACCGCCCGAGCTACCCATTGGACGATGGAAGACCGTGACGCCCATGAAAAAATGGGCTTTGAACCCGGATGGAACGCCGCCGCTGACCAATTAGAAGCCTTAGTAAAGCGGATCTGATCGTTGGTCAGCCTGCTTCGTACAAATTCCGAAAATATCGATTTCATCGCCCTAGTGCGCTACCTCGATGCCGATCTGGTTCTTCGCGATGGCGAGGATCATGCTTTTTTTGCCCAATTTAACAAGATCGGGCAGATCAAATATGCGGTGGTCGCCTATGTAGACGACCTGCCAGTGGCTTGTGGCGCGATCAAGGAGTTTTCGAGCGACACAATGGAAGTGAAGCGCATGTTCACACTTCCCGAATATCGCGGAAAAGGCATAGCGTCTCAGGTATTAGCCGAATTAGAAGGCTGGGCTTGTGAACTGGGTGTCTGTAAATGTGTTCTTGAAACCGGCATAAAGCAGCCCGAGGGAATCGCCCTTTATAAGAAGAATGACTACCTGGTCATACCCAATTATGGCCAATACGCCGATATTGAGGGAAGCATCTGTTTTCAAAAGAATGTGAAGATATTAAGGGACAAATAGTCGATCTGAAAATTGTTAGCTGACGAGAGTCTTCAGAGGCGTTGATTTTTCTTGCCGCGCAAGGCTATGCGTCAATGCCAACTCCGCTTCGCCCCTCAATAAACCCATTTACCGATAACGCTCATCCTCGCCACAACTTCTCACATGTTTTCGCAGAGAATATATTCAGGTCTATAATAATTACAATGGAACCAAACCCTTTACCCCCCTCCACCATCGACGAATTCATCGCCCAATTCACGCCTGAGACACAGGCGCTGTTGCAAAAGATACGTGCGGTCATCCACGAAGCCGCCCCCGAAGCCAGTGAAGCCATCGCATATGGCATCCCAACTTTTGTGCTTCACGGAAATTTGGTTCATTTCTCAGCCTACAAGAACCATATCGGCTTTTACCCAGCGCCTTCTGGCATTGAGCAATTCAAAGAAGCGCTGGCAAAATACCAAAAGGGGAAAGGAACAATCCAGTTCCCCATCGATCAACCCATCCCTTATGACCTGGTGCGCGAAGTAACGCTCTTCCGAGTAAATGAGAACGAGCGCAAAGCCGCCGCAAAAAAAGCCAAGAAATGAACCAGCGAGCAACATGGGCGGATTGGGTGAGGGTGATCGCTTCATTTTTGGTGGTCGTAATCCATACCAGCGCCCCTCTTTTACCCCGTTTCGGCACCCTATCTAGCGCGGATTGGTGGGTTGCCAATATCTTCGATTCTGCCTCTCGCGTCAGCGTACCTCTCTTTCTGATGCTCACTGGATTTTTACTCCTCGGTAAAACGGAACCTTTGGGACAATTTCTCCAAAAGCGGTTAGTAAAAGTAGCGATTCCCTTGTTGGTTTGGTCGGTGATCTACCTAGTTTGGCCCACCTATTTGGGCGGCGATGGAATGAAATTGCGTTACTTCGCGCGTATTTTATACCAACCAGCCTATTATCATTTGTGGTATTTTTATGCGCTCATTGGTTTATACCTATTCATCCCCATTCTTCGGATACTGGTAAGCAACGCGGAAAAAAGGTTGCTGTTCTATTTTGCAGGGATATGGTTTGTAGCGGCGAGTTTCTTTCCAATGATCGAAAGCATTACTGACCTTAATTTTGAATGGGATTTTCGCTTTATTGGTGGATTTGTTGGATACCTTGTTCTCGGTACCTTGATCGGCCAGGGGCAGTTTGGCAAAAAAGGAATCCTGATCGCTTGGATTGTTCTTCTGCTCAGCCTCAGCTTTACTATTATCGCCACCGGTTGGGCTTCAGGTGGTGCGGGTGAATTCGATGGTCAATTTTATGAATATCTCAGCCCGAACATCATCCTTGCCGCCGGAAGCTCGTTTTTGTTGATCAGGATGTTGTTTTCAAAAATACAATGGGGCGACCGATTGAATATGGTTTTGAGAGAATTAGGAATGGCAAGTTTGGGCATTTACTTAATACACCCCACCGTACTGTTTTATTTGCAAAAGGGGTTATTGGGGAGGTCGGTATCTGCCGACATTAGCCCCGCATTGCTGAGCATCCCCGCTACGGTCTTGGCAGCTTATCTCATCAGCCTTGCCCTAGTGTTGGCAATGCGCAAGATTCCGGTGATCCGAGCGATCGTTCCATAAGGTCGGGCCTGCTACGAACTCTTAAAGGGTAAGCAAGGTCATCCCACTCCTGGTCAAGCGCTCCATTTATTTCGCCGGCAAACTACTGGCGAAAGCCACCGCTAATGCCAGCCATTCGCACATCCTGTCACGGCTTGGAACATCTGCCTTGGCGATAGACACCCAGCCCTTCATTGGTTTAGCGCTTGCGTGGTTCAGAAACGGCTTAAAACCAACCAGCCCTAGCAATGCTTCGCCATCCTTCTCCCCCACCCGTAGGATCAGGTCCTGCCCCAATATGCCAGCCGCCATATTCCCAGCCAGCAAATAGCCAACCCCGCCAAACATTTTTTTCGCCAGGATATTCTTGCCGTTGGTCATGTCGGATAGGTCATCGCGCACCCAGTCGTCCAATTCCATATCGTATGCCATAATTCCTCCTTTTATGATATTGTTAGTCCAATATCAATATTTTACAAAGAAAGGGTTCCTAATGCAAAAAATTACCCCCTGTTTGTGGTTCGATAATAATCTCGATGAGGCTATCGCCTTATATACGAAGCTTTTTCCTGATGTCACGATTCTGGAGAAAACCCAATACGGCGAAGCTGGCCCAGGGAAACCCGGCAGTGTGCTCACCGCTACCTTTGAAGTTGGCGGCCAACGATTAATGTGCATGAACGGCGGGCCGTACTTCAAGTTCAACGAAGCCATCAGCCTGTTCGTTCTGTGCGAAGACCAAGCCGAGGTGGATCATTATTGGAATGGGCTTACTGCCGATGGCGGCGAGGAAAGCCAATGTGGCTGGCTAAAGGACAAGTTCGGCCTTAGCTGGCAGATCATTCCCAAAGACCTTGGAAAGCTGCTTGGCGACCCCGACCGCGAAAAAGCCGACCGAGTGATGAAGGCTTTGTTAGAGATGCAAAAGATCGAAATTGATGCCCTATATTCGGCATATTATGGATAAAATAAGAGCTTGTATCCATCGTCCCTCAGCGGTGTTTCACTGAGTGATTGACGCAATTTCTACCTTTTTGGAGTTGGATGAAAAATTTACGAGTATTGATGATCGGTTTGGGCAATGTTGGTCAAGGGTTTCTCAAGATCCTTGCCGATGACTCGCCCGCCATCAACGCCAGCCATGATGTAAGCATCACCGTCGTAGGCATATCGGATCTACGCCTGGGCAATTATTACACCCCGCAAGGATTCAACCCTGCCGCCTTGCTAAAAGCAATTGAAAGCGGCAAACTGGAAAGTCTTTCCGAGTTCAAAACCACTTGGAGCACCGAGGAGTGGATCGAGCGATGCGAGGCTGAATTCTTATTGGAAGCCAGCTTCACCAATTTCACCGATGCTGAACCGGCCATCAGCTATTGCCTTGCAGCCTTGAAACATGGCAAACACGTAGTGACCAGCAACAAGGGACCTATCGCGCTTTACTACACAGAGCTAAACACCCTCGCCCGTCAACACAATCTACGCCTCGGCGTAGAAGGCACAGTGATGAGCGGCACCCCCAGCATGGCGTTAGGCATGGACCTTCTAAAAGCGGCGGATATCAGCCGCATTCAAGGCATCCTCAATGGCACCACTAACTATATCCTCACGCGTATGGAAGAGGGCAACAGCTACGAAGCAGCGCTCGCCGAAGCGCAACAGCTAGGCTATGCCGAAGCGGACCCCACCGGCGACGTAGAAGGCTTTGACGCCGCTGGAAAAGTTGTCATTTTGGGCAACCTTGTGTTAGGCGCGCCGCTCACCTTTGCCGATGTAGATCGCAAGGGCATTAGCGGTATCACATTAGCCGATGTGGAAAGTGCCAAAAAGGATGGCAAACGCTGGAAGCTGCTAGGCATGCTCGAAAAGAAAGGCGACAAAGTTTCCGCCCGCGTGCAGCCGGTAGAGCTGCCCATTAGCGACCCACTAGCCGGCGTTATGGGCGCGACCAACGCTATCACCTATACAAGTAAATTAATGGGCAACGTCACCCTAATAGGGCCCGGTGCTGGCCGTATCGAAACCGGGTACGCCCTGCTCAATGACATACTCACAATTTCTACAGCCAAATAACGTTATCCAACGGAGGAAGAAATGACAGACCGCAAGAAGATCAACCTGCCTTACCTGTTCCAAAAAGTTCAGGATAAAGAGCCAATTAGCTGGCTCACCTGCTACGATTACCCCACCGCCTACTTGCAAGATGAAGCGGGTGTTGAGATGATCCTAGTGGGAGACAGCCTTGGCATGACTATGCTGGGCTTCGACTCCACCCTGCCCGTTACTATGGACGATATGATCCGCCATGCCAGCGCCGTTCGCCGCGGCGCCCCCACCGCATTTGTGGTGGGCGATATGCCTTATATGACCTACCAACCCAGCAATGAGCTGGCGGTAAAAAACGCCGGCCGCTTCATGGCTGAAGCTGGCTGCGACGCAATCAAGCTGGAAGGCGGAGTTGCCATGGCTCCACGCATTAAAGCCATTGTGGAAGCCGGCATCCCTGCCATCGGTCACCTTGGCCTCACCCCTCAATCAGTAGCGGCCTTGGGCGGCTTCCGTCTGCAGGGCAAAAGCGCCGGACTCGCCAAAAAGATCGTGGATGACGCCAAAGCTTTGCAAGAAGCCGGTGCATTCGCCATCCTTTTAGAACTGGTTCCCGACCGTCTATGCAAACTGATCACCGAGCAAGCCGAAGACTGCATCATTATGTCGCTTGGCTCCGGCCCTGATGCTCACGGCCAGCTGCTCATCTACCATGATATGTTTGGCCTGTACCCCAAGTTCAAGCCCAAGATGGCAAAAGTATTTGGCAACGCCGGCGAGGTCATACTCAACGGCTTGAAGCAGTATGTGAGCGAAGTGAAGAGCGTGGCTTTCCCTGAAAAAGAGAACTACTTCGGCATGTCCGACGCTGAATTCGATGAGCTTTCAAAAATGGTTAAGAAATAAGGCCGTGATGGCATTTGCTGAACGTACTCACCATCTTAGACCAGAAGGCGCCTACCAGGTACTGGCAAAAGCCGGCGAACTGGAACGTGCCGGCAGGCACATCATCCACTTTGAGATCGGTCAGCCCGATTACGCGACGTTTGAAAATGTAAGCAACGCTGGCATCGAGGCGATCAAAACCGGCAAAACGCGCTATACCCCTCCCAGCGGAATTCCTACCCTGCGCGAGGCCATCGCCGAAGATGCCGGCAAGCGCCGCGGGATCAGCTTTCGCCCCGATGAAGTAGTGATCGGCCCTGGCGGCAAGCCCATTTTGTTCTTCCCCACAATGGCCATCATCTCTCCCGGCGATGAAGTGATCTACCCCAACCCCGGCTTCCCCACCTACGAGGCAATGATCAAAGTTGCCGGCGGCATACCAGTGCCCGTTCCTTTATTGGAAGAGAACCAATTCTCCTTTGATATCGAGGTGTTCGACCGGCTCATCAACGATAAGACCAAGCTGATCATTCTCAACTCGCCCAGCAACCCCACCGGCGGTGTTATCCCCCAAGCAGATCTAGAGCACATTGCACAGGCTGCCCAGCGTCACAATGCTTGGGTTATGAGTGACGAGCTATACACCCGCATCGTGTACGACGACCTGACCGCCCCCTCCATCGCCAGCATCCCCGGCATGAAGGAACGCACCATCATTGTTGATGGCTTCTCCAAGACCTACTCCATGACCGGTTGGCGCTTGGGTTACGGCATCATGCCCAAAGTCCTGGCCGATACCGTAGACCTGCTACTCACCCATGCGGTTGGCTCCACCGCCCACTTCACCCAGTTCGCCGGCGTAGAAGCGGTTACCGGGCCACAACACCGTGTGGATGAAATGGTGATCGAGTACCAACGCCGCCGAAACGCCATTGTTGCCGGCCTAAATAGCCTGCCCGGGGTAAAGTGCCAAGTGCCGCAAGGCGCTTTCTACGCTTTCCCCAACATCACCGGCACTGGTTACAATTCCTCCGAACTTGCTAACCTCATCCTTGAGAAGGCTGGCGTGGCGCTGCTACCCGGCAACTCCTTCGGCGAGTACGGCGAGGGCTATCTAAGGCTTTCCTACGCCAACACCATCGAAAACATCCAACAAGGCATCGAGCAGATCAGGGCTGTTTTGTAAGGTACTGGGATTTTTTTATGTTCCATCCAATCGAGGCCGCTTTCACCAGCGGTCTTTTTTTATCCCCATCACTCTCCAACAGCCTCGCCACTATTACCATTTCCTAATGATTTGTAATGAACACACGGTAGTACCATCGTACCAGCCCTAATTTGGAGTAGACTGTTATACTTTTTTTGTAGGTTTTGAACGAAAGGAAAAAAAAATGAAAAGAACATTCTTTTTAATAATGCTCCTTGCTCTCTTGGCCGCTACCGGCTTTGCTTCCCCCGCATACGCGGCTACCGGCGGAACTGTATATGGAACCATCAATGCCATCAACTTAGATGGCACCTATAGCGTAACCAGCAGCGACGGTACGGTTTACACTGTTACCCCGCCCGTAGGCACCGACCCCGCCACCATCGTGGTAGGCAGCCTAGTTCAACTCACGCTAACCGATAACCTTGATGGTACCTTTACCGTCACTTCAGTTTCTTTTAATGACCGTGTAAATGGCTACTACTGCTCCCAATCCACCGATCTTCAACCTGCCGCCGAGAAATTCGCCACCCAATACGATGCGGATTACCTCTACGTCCAGTGGATGTTCTGCAACGACAAAATGGGCTTAGGCGTTATCAAGAACATCCTGCGCGCCAGCCAACAACTCGGCATCGATCCTGCCCTTCTACAGGCCGCCCGCTTGTCGGGTTTGGGCTGGGGTCAGATCCGCCAGGAATACGACGTTGCTAATGGCAAGTCCGCTGAAGCAAAGGCAAATCAAACCATTAAAACCACCGGTAAGCCCGCCAATCCTGGAAATGGTAATGGCAATGGTGGCAACAACGGAAACGGAAACGGAAACGGCAATAACTAACAGAACTTGCAAGATGAGTTCCCAAAGATCGGGCTGAAATAGCCCGATCTTTTTTAATAAAGCGCTATTATGGATGAGCAAGCGGTTTGGTGGTTCAATTCATTTGACAAGCCTCGCTCCTTTAGATAGAATTGAAAGCCTATAAAGATGGGCCTGTAGCGCAGCTGGGAGCGCGCCTCAATCGCACTGAGGAGGCCAGGGGTTCGAATCCCCTCAGGTCCACTTTCCCCATCTTTCCGCCGCACGAACCAACCAAAACCCCCAATCTATCTTTAGTTAGCCACCCTTCAATATGACTCTTATTTGCTAAATCTCAAGCATTACGATTTGAATACAGCGACCAGTGGTTTTTGACCACTGGGTTGAACGAGCTCCCCCTAGCCTAGTCGATGGTTTTTCTTATGCTTTTAATTTACATTCGTACACATAACCCAGCGAGTACCATTGTCCATTATCAGAATAAATGTGGATCACGCCGGAATCGTTGAGGGGCTTATAAAAATCTAGATCAGCGGAGATAAAACCTTTTACAGGCAATCTGGCAAAACTCAACAGCCTCATTTCATACTTTTCCAAAGCGGCTTCAAGGGTTTGGTGATAATCTGTAAGCGTGTGCAGCGCGAAGTACAATCGGCTACTTGAGGTCATATAGTTTGAGGCTTTCTCTAATAATTCCAGAATAAACTCATTTCCGCGTTCGCCCCCTTCAAACACCTTGGCGTCTTTTTGGTCAATTTTCTGTAATTCACTTGGGGCAACGATCTCGTTTGGCAAATTCGCCATAATAACATCGAATGTTCCACTACAATCAGCAAACATTGCGCCAAAATGTGTCTTGAATTCAACTTGATTAATGACAGCATTTTTCAAAGAAGACTGTATAGCTCTCTCATCGGTATCGGTTGCCTCAACGGTTGCTCCTCGCTTGGCAGCCATAATTGCCAACACACCAGACCCAGTGCCAATATCCAAGACCCGTTCGCCCTGCCCTATTTTGATAGCGTTAGCGTAGAACAATCCGTTAACCGAAGGCATCCACACGCCATCAGCTGGAAGTAAAACTATTTTTGTTTCGCCAATTTCAAAATGTTGCTCATTCATAAAAACCACCTAATGTCGTAGTATTTGTTGATATTTTGAAGTTGCATAAAAAAAGCAAAGTTTCTTTCCGTAGCAGTACCGATGCGAAAAGAGATCGCTGGTATTTTAAACCCTTTTTTTGTTACACCGAGTATGTACCGCATTATAAAAGCCTTTCTGGTTTACAACTTATTTCTTTAACTGATCTAACGGTAATCGGCTTTTCTACTATTTTCGGATTCCGATTTTCGTGTGGTTCTAATCAACTTACCGAGTAGAACAATGTGGGTGCTACCGCCTCGATGGCTGATTTCAGACAAAGATTGAGAGAATTCAATTGGCAAGTAAATATTTTTCAATGTGACTCTCTCAGTTCGTTATCGTTACACCAACAAAGATAAAAACCGTTGACGAATTTATGAATCTGTGTATAATTCAAGTCTCAGATGGGCCCATAGCGCAGCTGGGAGCGCGCCTCAATGGCATTGAGGAGGCCGAGGGTTCGAATCCCT